>URYV01000019.1 GCA_900552285.1 uncultured Oscillospiraceae bacterium | reverse complement strand
CGGTTAAGGGCGTGGTCGCTCCGGCACCCGCAAATTTCACAAGAGGTTCATAAACGCCGACTGCCGTGAGAGCAACGCCCGACACAACATATGCCACAAGAATTCTCGCAGGAGTCAGTTTGGTAAAATCAATAAGCAGCTGTCCTATTACGCAAATAATACCTCCGATAACAAAAGACCATACATACTGCATTTTTCTTCCCCCGTTCGGTCATATTTTTAATATCTTTAACCTTGTTTTCCGTTTTATTCTTTTTTCGGACAAATTGTTTTATTTAAGTCCTCTGCCGCTGCGACATAATATTTTTACCGCCGAAATTATAATTCGGATGTGACAAAAGATATTTTGGGGTGATTTTTTTGGCTAACATCTCTTCGACAGGTATTTTTTCCGAAAAGCAGGGCAGCACAGTTGCACGCACCGTTATTACACAGCTCGGATGCGGAATTCTTTCCTTCTGTATGTCCTCGACGGCGGTTTTTTCGGAATACTTTCCCTTCGGAGCCGCTTTTGCCTGCGCTCTCCCGGGCGAATATTCCCTTGTATCCCTTTTGGGAGGAATCACCGGAGCGATAACGGCAACGGGAGCTTCCGGGGTGAGATATATTACGACCCTTATTTTGTCGGTCGCGCTAAAATGGATTTTCACCGAGCTTTTTAAGCCAAAAAACAAAACGATATTCTGCTCTTTAATTCCGCTGGTGTCCTTTTGTGCAACAGGATTTGCAACGGTATTTTTAGGCGGACAGGCCTTTTTGCAAATATTTGTTCATCTATCTGAAGGCGTTCTGTCGGCGGGAAGCACCTTTTTCCTCATATCTGGAGCCGAGCTTGCGCTGAACAGAGAACATACCGCCGTCACACCCTTTAAAATGACTTCGGCGATAATTGCCCTTTCGATAACCGTAATATCCCTTACGCGGTTTACCGTCTTCGGCATCTCCCCCGTGCGTGCCGCGGCGATTGCTCTCATAATATTCGCTGCCTATTACGGCCACGAGGCGGCAGGCGCCATATTCGGATTGACCTTCGGGCTTTCTCTTTGCCTTGTAAATCAAAGCGAAACATATTCCGCGCTGGGTTTTGCCTTCGGCGGTCTCATGTCGGGAATTTTCGGACGGCTTTCTAAGATTTCCTGCTGTGTTGCCTTTGTGACAGCAAACGGAATTATATTTCTGCGGGACATTACCGACACCGCTTCCCTTACCGTTCTTTACGAGGTTCTTATCGGAAGCGTGCTGTTTTTCGTGACCCCAAAAAGCCTGTATTCGGAATTTCTAAAATTTATTAAGCCCTCCGCCGAAATACAAAACAAAAGCGGCGCCGAAGAATCGGCCGTAATGAGGCTGAAGTTTGCGTCGGAAGCTCTTGAAGAGGTGAGCGAAACCGTAAACACCGTTGCGGACAAGCTTTCGGCAATAACCGCTCCGAGCTTTGAACAGGTCTTTGACAAAACCGAAAGCGGCTGCTGTAAAGGCTGCGGACTTCGGGTGCATTGCTGGGAAGAAAGTCGCGGCAGCACACTTGAAGTTCTCCTTTCGGCGGTAAAAACTCTTAAAACAAAAGGAGCCTTATCGACCGATGATTTGTCCGAAGATTTCCGCACAAAATGCCCGAGGTGCGGCACGCTGCTTAACTGTCTTTCGGAAAACTTTTCGGATTTTCTTTCCCGTTCGGCGGCCGAGCGGCGGCTTTGCGAGGTGCGTTCGGTTATATCCGAACAGTTCGGAGGACTTTCAAAAATGCTGTGCGGTCTTTCGGAGGAATTCAAAAATTCCGACAGTTATCTGCCGAAAACGGCTGCGCTTATAAGCTCGGCGCTGTTAAAGCTCGGCATAAAGGCCGAGGAGGTTTGCTGCAGAAAAGATATATACGACCGAATAACGGTGGAGATCAAGGCAGAGCCCTCAAACGAGCGGCGCATATCCCCTTCGTCGGTTTTAAAGGAAATCGAAAAAATCTGCGAAAGGACATTTGAACGTCCCAACATCACCGAGCTTGAAAGCTCAACCTTTATAACGCTCTGCGAAAAGGCGGAATACACCGTTGATTTGGGAATATGCCAAATCAACTGCAACGACAGCTTATTCAGCGGAGACGCAATAAACACATTTTTTGACGGCAAGGGGCATTTTTATATGCTGATAAGCGACGGAATGGGCTGCGGCGGCCGAGCGGCGGTTGACGGCGCAATGGCGTCAAATTTGATGAGCAAGCTGCTCAAAGCCGGGTTCGGCATAGACTGCTCGCTTAAAATAGTTAACTCGGCCATGCTGTTCAAATCCACCGACGAATCGCTCGCCACCCTCGACATAACGCAGTTCGACCTGTTTTCGGGTCAAGGGCGTTTTTTCAAGGCAGGCGCTCCCGCAACGGTTATAAGGAGACTTGGCAAAGCCGTAAATATCGAAAGCGAAACAATTCCCGCCGGCATTTTAAAAAACGTTGATTTTGCAAAATCGGACTTAAAGCTTTCGTCGGGAGATATTATCATAATGATGACCGACGGTGCAGCAGACAGCGGATACGATTGGATAGGCGTTGAAGCCGAGGTTTGGAAGGACGGTTCGGCACAGGATCTTGCAGAACATCTTGCCGATTATGCCAAACGCCGCTCGGACGGAAAGCACGGCGACGACATAACGGTTATGGTCGGTATAATCGAAAAGACATTGTAAAAAAAGAAGTCCCTCTTTGCAAACCAAAGAGGGACTTTTATAATTATAAGTCGTTTTTCACAAGGTCTTCATAGCTTTCGCCCTTGATTATTACCCTTGACTCGCCGTCCTTTATCATAACGACGGGAGGTCTCGGCACACGGTTATAGTTGGAAGCCATTGAATAGTTGTATGCGCCTGTGCAGAAAACCGCCAAAATATCGCCCGGTTCGGGAGTCTGAATTTTTGCGTCCTCCTGAACAAGGTCGCCGCTTTCGCAGCAGCGTCCTGCAATTGTCGCAATGTAATCCGACGGCTTGTCGATTTTATTCGCCACGGCGATTGAATATTCGGACTGATAAAGAATGTAACGGGGATTGTCGGTCATTCCGCCGTCCACCGAAACATAATTTCTTATGCCGGGAATGGTTTTGACCGCTCCCACGGTGTAAAGAGTCGTTCCCGCAGGGCCGACAATCGAACGGCCGGGTTCGATCATGATAAAAGGAATGTTCAGACCGAGGCGCTTGCAGGTTTCCTTAACGGTAACCGACACCTGCTCCATAAAGGTTTTATAAAGCTTGGCGTCATCGTCGATAAGGTAGCGTATACCGAAACCGCCGCCCAAATTCAGCTCCTTGATTTCATAGGAAAGTTCCTTCTTGACCTTTGCCATAAATCCAAGCATAACCTCGGCCGCCGCCTTGAAGGGGTCAATTTCGAAAATCTGAGAGCCGATGTGACAATGAACGCCCTTAAGGGTGACATTTTTCTGCTCGAGGACTTCCTTTATCGCCTCAAAGGCCTCGCCGGTTTCAAGAGCAAATCCGAATTTGCTGTCGATTTGGCCGGTTCGGATAAAATTGTGGGTGTGAGCGTCGATACCGGGCTTTATTCTTATCATGACTCCGGGATTTTTGTTAAGCTCGGCCGCCATTTTTTCAATGGTGCGAAGCTCGGTCAGATTGTCGACAACGATCCGTCCCACGCCGCTTTCCAAAGCAAGCTTGATTTCTTCCTCGGTTTTATTGTTTCCGTGGAAAACGATTTTTTCGGGAGGAAAATCCACCGAAAGCGCGGTGTAAAGCTCGCCGCCCGAAACCACGTCGATACCGAGGCCCTCGTCTTTGATTATACGGCACATTTCCTTGCAGTTGAAGGCCTTGCTCGCATATACCGCAAGACCTTTGCCGCCGTAATTATCGTCAATTGACTGTTGAAATGTGCGGCAATGCCCTCTTATGGTGCGCTCATCCATAACGTAAAGAGGCGTACCGTACTTATTCGCGAGATCGACGGCGTCGACTCCCCCGATTGTCAGGTGTCCCTTGTCGTTGGAACCGAGACAGCTTGTAACAAACATTTTTAAATCCTCCCTTTATGTCCGCAAAAAGCGGAAAATCAAGCGTCGGCGCCGCAATCGGCGACACATTCGCTTATAACCCTTTTGATCTCATCCGCACCATGTCCGTTCTTTGAAGAAAACGGAATCATGGTCAGATTTTCATATTCGGAAAACTGTTTTTCGAAATCCGCAAGTCTCGCGGCCGTTTCGGTTTTGTTAAGCTTGTCCGACTTTGTCAGCACAAGCACAAAGGGAAAACCGTAGTCGCAAAGAAAGCTTATCATGTTCATGTCGTCCTGCGAGGCCGGGTGGCGCATATCTATAAGCTGAACCACCAAAGCCACGTTTCTCTCCTCTGAAAAATAGCCCTCGCAAAGCTCGGAAAAACGGGCGGTCTCGGCCTTGGAACGCTTGGCGTATCCGTATCCCGGAAGGTCCACAAGGCGGCCGTCGTCAATTTTATAAAAGTTTATCGTTATCGTCTTTCCGGGAGTGGCCGAAACCCTTGCAAGCGCCTTTCTGTTAAGAATTTTATTAAGCAAAGACGACTTTCCCACATTTGACCTTCCCGAAAAAACAACCTCGGGAAAGGTCGATTCGGGAAGCTGCCTTGCCAGTCCCGCAGACATTTCAAAAACAGCGTTGTTAAAATTCATCATTTTTCCTCCTCACGCAAAATTGGCGGCTCGCTCGTCGCTCTTTTCGTTTCCGGAAAAATGTTTTCTTTTTTCGGTTTCGGTCTTTTTTATATATCCGTCGTCGGCAAAGGCTATGGGCAAAGCCTCTTCAATGCGTTCGACGGCGACAAAGTCAAGACTTTCTCTCACCTTCGGGTCGATTTCGTCAAGATCGGGAAGGTTTTCCTTGGGAATTATAACGGTCTTCATGCCGTATTTATACGCTGCCATGGTCTTTTCCTTAAGACCTCCGATGGGCATGACCCGTCCCGTCAGGGAAATTTCCCCCGTCATGGCGACATTACCCTTAACAGGAGTGTCGGAAAGCGCCGAAAGCAGCGCGATCGTCATGGTTATTCCCGCCGAGGGGCCGTCCTTCGGAACGGCGCCCTGAGGAGCATGAATATGTATATCCGACTCCTTGTAAAACTTTTCGGGAATATTGAAAATCTCGCTTTTGGAGCGTATAAAGCTGACCGCAGCGGTGGCCGATTCCTTCATAACATTGCCCAGAGAGCCTGTCAGAATTACCTTTCCGCCGCCCTTGAGCACGGCCGCCTCGATTTGAAGCATTTCTCCGCCCACAGATGTCCAAGCAAGACCGTTCACGACGCCGACCTGATTTTTCGCGGCGTAATTTTCCGGCTTATATTTATAGTTTCCGAGAAAATCCTTTATGTTCGACGCTTTTATCGAAACGCTTTGAACTCCGTCACCCACGATTTTTGCCGCCGCTTTTCGGCAGAGAGAAGCAATATTTCTCTCGAGATTTCTGACCCCCGCCTCGCGGGTGTAGTTGTCGATAAGGCAATATATCGCGTCATTTGAAATTTTGCAGGTCTTAGATGTCAGACCGTGTCGGGCAAGCTGCTTTTTAAGCAGGTGCTTTTTGGCGATGTTGAATTTTTCCTCTCTCGTATATCCCGCAAGGCTTATTACCTCCATGCGGTCGAGAAGCGGCGCCGGAATGGTATCGGTGGAGTTTGCGGTGACGATAAAGAAAACGTCCGAAAGATCGAAGGGAATTTCAATAAAATGATCGTGAAATTCCACGTTTTGCTCAGGGTCCAGCGCCTCAAGAAGGGCTGCGGAGGGGTCTCCCCTGAAATCGGAACCGAGCTTGTCGATCTCGTCCATAAGAATAAGCGGGTTTTGGCTTTTTGCCTGTTTAACGGCCTCGATAATGCGGCCTGGCATCGAGCCGATATAGGTCTTTCTGTGTCCTCTGATGTCGGACTCGTCCTTCACTCCACCGAGAGAAATCCGTGCATAATTCCGTCCCATGCAGGAGGCAATCGAGCGGGCAATTGACGTTTTTCCGACGCCGGGAGGACCCACAAGGCAAATAATCTGTCCCTTTATATCCGGGGCAAGAGCCCTTGCGGCAAGCACCTCAATTATGCGCTCCTTGACCTTTTCAAGGCCGAAATGGTCCCTGTCAAGCTGTTTTTTGGCGGCATTTATGTCGTGCTTCTCCTTGGTTTTTATTCCGAAAGGAAGCTCAAGACAGGTGTCGAGATAGCCGCGCACAACGGTCGCCTCATGGGAGCCCGAAGGCATTTTAAGCAGGCGGTTGACCTCTTTGAAAAGCCGTTCCTTAACCGAGTCGGGAGCCTTAAGGGCGGCAATTTTCTTGCGGTATTCCTCGGCCTCCTCCTCGGGATTTTCATCCTCGCCGAGCTCCTCGGAAATAACCTTCATCTGTTCTCTCAAAAAGTAGTCGCGCTGGTTTTCGTCCATGCTTTCATGGACCTTGCGCTCAATTTCATGTTCAAGCTTTAAAAGCTCGGTTTCGGCCTTGAGCTGAGCAATGACGTATTCGAGACGCTTTAAGGGGTTGGTTTCCTCAAGCACCTTTTGCTTTGTTTCGTATGTAAAGGGCACATTTGCGGCTATATACTCGGAAATAGCCCAAAAATCCTCGTTTGAGGCAACATGAAGAATAACATCGGGGGAAATTTTTCTGTTTTCGGCGGCATAGTTTTCAAAATCGTCCTTAAGGGTTCTGAGCAGGGCGGATTTGAGCATGGCGCTTCCCCGGCCGATTTTGTCGTTCAGAATATCTGTTTCCACAAGATAAATAGGGTCGGAAGAAACCACATTGGTTCTCTTTGCCTTAAAAAGACCCTCGGCGACCACGCGAAGTCCGTCGCCCGGCAGACGGATTATCTGCTTTATGCGTGTAACGCAGCCGACCTCGTATATTCCTTCGGGCGATGGGTCCTCGTCCTCAAGCTCCTTTTGAGCCGCAAGAAACACAAGCCGGTCTCTCGACATCGCCTCGTTTATGGCGGCAAGAGATTTGGGTCTTCCCACGTCGAAATGAAGCTGTACCGAAGGAAAAATGACCAAACCGCGCAGGGCGATCATGGGCATTTCGGAATATAATTTATCGGACATTATATATCCTCCGTAAGTAAAAAGTTTTATAATTTCAAAAATCGGCAACTGTCACAAAGGCAATTGCCGATAAATTCAGGCGTTATCGCCTTGATTTTCATTTGTCCCCGACGAAAGCTCAACCGGCTTGCGGTCGGGATTTCTGAAGATAAGCGCCTTTGCCTTTCCCTCGACAAAATCACGGGTGACCGTCACCTTTTCGACATAAGGGTCGGAAGGCACCTCAAACATAAGCGAACCGAGCAATCCCTCCATAATGGAACGAAGTCCTCTGGCCCCGGTTTTGCGCTGAGAGGTCTTTTCGGCAATGGCGACAAGAGCGTCGGGCTCGAATTCAAGCTTCACTCCGTCCATCTCAAAAAGACGCTTATACTGTCTCACGACAGAGTTTTTGGGCTCGGTCATTACCTTTACCAAATCATCCTTGCCGAGTCCCTTAAGCGATGTGACAACGGGCAGACGTCCCACGAGCTCGGGAATAAGTCCGAAACGGACAAGATCCTGATGAGTAACATGGGTGAGCTGAGCCTCTTCCGAAGAGTTTTCCTCGGTTTTTATCTCGTTTTCAAAGCCCAGCGAACCGCCGCCGCGGCGCTTGGCAATAACCTTATCAAGGCCGTCAAAAGCACCGGCGCATATAAAGAGAATGTTGGTGGTGTCAATTTGGATAAATTCCTGCTGAGGGTGCTTTCTGCCGCCCCCGGGAGGAACGTTTGAAACGGTACCTTCAAGAATTTTAAGCAGAGCCTGCTGCACTCCTTCGCCGCTGACATCGCGGGTTATGGACGGATTTTCCGACTTTCTTGCGATTTTGTCAATTTCGTCCACATAAATAATTCCGTGCTCTGCGGCTTTGACGTCAAAATCCGCAGCCTGAATAAGGCGCAGCAGAATATTTTCCACATCCTCGCCCACATAACCGGCCTCGGTCAGCGTGGTGGCGTCGGTGATGGCAAAGGGAACATCGAGAATTTTTGCAAGAGTCTGAGCAAGAAGGGTTTTTCCCACACCGGTGGGTCCCAGCAAAAGAATGTTGCTTTTCTGAAGCTCAACATCGTTTTCGCTTTCAAACATGGTGCGCTTATAATGGTTATAAACCGCAACCGAAAGAGAACGCTTGGCCTCATCCTGGCCGATAACGTATTCGTCGAGCTTTTGCTTTATCTCGGCGGGCTTTAAAAGCTTGAGCTTATGCTCGTCACCGGACACATGCGCCTTTTTCTGACGAACCGCAGGTCCTGCCTGCTCCTCAACAGTATGATTGCAAAGCCGGACGCATTCGTCGCAGATGTATGTCCCGCCGCGGCCGAACATAATCTTAACCATGTCCTGACTTTTTCCGCAAAAGGAGCAGCGGACATTTTTTCCTTTGGTATCATTAGGCATATTCAGGTGTTCTCCGTTTTATCTTTTAGTAATGACCTTGTCGACAAGACCGTATTCCATGGCCTCGGTTGCGGTCATGAAATTGTCGCGCTCGGTATCCTTCTCGATTATTTCAAGAGGCTTGCCGGTGTTTTCCGAAAGAATTCGGTTAAGGTTTTCTCTCGTGCGTTTAATGTGGTCGGCGGCAATGAGAATTTCGGTCGCCTGCCCCTTGGCTCCGCCGAGAGGCTGATGAATCATGATCTCGGAATTCGGAAGCGCAAATCTCTTGCCCTTTTGACCGGACGAAAGAAGGAAAGCGCCCATGCTTGCAGCCATACCCATACATATGGTCGAAACGTCGGATTTGATGTACTGCATGGTGTCGTATATGGCGAGACCGGCCGTAACCGAGCCGCCGGGAGAATTGATGTAGAGGTTTATGTCCTTTTCGGCATCTTTTCCCTCAAGATATAAAAGCTGGGCAATAACAAGGCTGGCGGTCGCGTCGTTAACCTCGTCGGACAAAACGATTATACGGTCGTCAAGCAAGCGGGAAAAAATATCATAGGAACGTTCTCCCTTGCTTGTCTGTTCGACAACATAAGGTACCAAGCTCATTTAAATCACCTCGTAGTTAGTGTTGGATTATTTTGGTTAATTATTCGGCTTTTTCCTCTTTTTTGGCTGCGGTTTTCTTTGCGGCGGGCTTTTTGGCAGCAGTCTTTTTGGCTACAGGCTTCTTTTCTCCGTCCTCGGTCTTCTTTGCAGCGGTCTTTTTCGCAGTTGTCTTTTTTGCTGCGGGTTTCTTTTCCTCCGTCTTTTCACCGTCGTCGGCTTTCTTTGCGGCGGCCTTCTTGGCAGGAGCTTTTTTGGCTTTTTCTTCCTTCTTCTCCACATTTTCGATAACTGCGGAGGACTTAATGACATCAATAGCCTTGTTGGCGGTTATGTCGGACTCAAGACCCTTCTGAGGAATGGCGGCCTTAACCTGAGCAACGTCGATCTTATACATATCGGCAATCTTCTTGTATTCCTCTTCAAGCTCCTCTTCCGAAGCGGTGAGATTTTCAGCCTTGGCAACAGCCTCGAGAGCAAGGCGGGTCTTAACCTGTTTTTCGGCCGACTCACGGAAGGTCTTTCTGAAGCCCTCCTCGTCCATACCGGTATACTGCATATACATTTTAATGTCCATGCCCTGATACTGGAGACGGCGGCTGAAATCCTCGACATTTTCGTCGATGCGATTTTCGATCATGCAGTCGGGAACCTCGACGGTCATGCCTTCGACAACCTGCTCAAGAAGTTTGTTCTCGACCATGGAGTCCTCACGGCTGTTCTTGGCATCGAGAATTTTGCTTTCAATGTCCTTTTTAAGCTCGTCGAGGGTGTCAAACTCGCTGACATCCTTGGCAAACTCATCGTCAACCTCGGGATATTCCTTGACCTTGATTTCGTGAAGCTTAACCTTGAAAACGGCTTCCTTGCCGGCAAGCTCCTCGGCCTGATACTCCTCGGGGAAGGTAACGTTTACGTCAAATTCATCGTCGACCTTGTGTCCGACGATCTGATCCTCAAAACCGGGAATAAAGGTGCCCGAACCGAGGGTCAACTCATAATTTTCGCCCTTTCCGCCTTCAAAAGCCTTTCCGCCCTCGAAGCCTTCAAAATCAATAACGGTGATGTCTCCGTCCTTGGCCTCTCTGTCGGTAACGGTCACGATGCGGGCATTTTTCTCCTTGAGGGCGTCGATTTCACGCTCGATCTCGTCGGCAGTAACCGAAACGACCTCGCGCTCAACCTTAAGACCCTTATAATCACCGAGCTTAACCTCGGGCTTTACGGTAACCTTGATTTTAAAATCGGCACCGTTTTCATCAAGCGAAACCAGTTCGAAATCCACCTTCTGGTCGGCAAGCTCAAGACCCGACTCGTCAATGGCGTCGTCCACGGCCTTGGGATAAAGAGCTTCAAGAGCGTCCTGATAGAACATATCGGCTCCGAACATTTTAAGCACCATGGCCTTGGGGGCATGACCCTTTCTGAAACCGGGGACGGTTATTTTTGCAAGGCCTCTTTTGGTAGCCTTGTCGACAGCGTCGGTATATTCCTGACCGTCGATAACAATCTCCAGCTCATAGCGATTGGTCTCCACATTGTTTGTTGATTTGAGTTTCATTTTTATTTCCTCCGTCTGATGGATTTCTTTCATCAAGATAATATAACACATCTTTGAAAGAATTTCCATAGTGTTTTTTAATTTCTTCAGAAAAAACAATTAAATTTTTATGAACGGGACTCTTTTTAGCCTTTTTTAACCAAAACAGGGGTAAAATCGTTGGAATCGGCCGCCACAAGTCTGTAGGAAATTCCGTCATCCGAAGAGCGGAACGCCCGATGAGCGCCCGACCCGTGAATGTGGCCGTAAAAGCACCGTTTAACATTATATTTTTTCAAAACATCTATTATTACATCGCATCTTTTGTCGGCAAAAATCGGTGGATAGTGAAGAAAGACGACCGGTTCAAGACCGCTGTCGACAGCGCAAAGCAGCGACCGCTCAAGCCTTCCCGCCTCTCTGAGCAGAATTTTTTCGTCTCCGCTCCCCTCTTCAAAAAACCATCCCCGCGTTCCGCAAAGGGAAATTCCGCATCTTTCAAAAGAGTTGTTGTGAAGAATTTTTACGGTCGAAAGACTGTGCTCCTCAAGAAAGCGGCCGATTTTACTGGCGGTGTCCCACCAAAGGTCGTGATTTCCCTTAACAATCAGCTTTTCACCGGGAAGAGAATCGATAAAAGAAAAATCCGCAAAAAGGTCCTTTATCTTCATGGCCCACGAAACATCGCCCGCAATAACGACGGTATCCTCCGGTTCCACGACGGCTCTCCAATTTTTTTCAAGACGGGAAACATAATTTTCCCACCCCTTAAAAACCTCCATGCTTTTGTCGGGCTCGCCCAAAGCCAAATGGGTGTCTGCGATTGTAAAAACTGACATTTTAGGATTTTCCTGTTTTCTGAAAAATTTTATGATAAATCGGTTAAAAAGGCTAACAATAAATTTGCGAAGGCTTCTTCGCAAAAACAGAAAGGTGGTCAAACCATGAGCGACAAGACAAACAGCTGTGACAAAAAGATTTGCTGCAACGTACAAAACTGTGTTTATCACAGCGGAGAAACAACCTGTACCGCCGCAACGGTAGATGTGGGTCCTCACACTGCCTGCTGCTGTCAGGACACCTCCTGCGCAACCTTTAAAGCAAGGGACTAAATCGGGTTAATTTATCCCGAGCATCCCGAGAACGACCTTTTCCATTTCGGTCTTTTCACAGCAATCGGTAAAGCGGGGTTTCCTGTCCTTAAGAGACGCAAGAGGCGAGGGAACCTCGCTTCCCGTTTTTTCCGAAAGCTTTTCAATAAGGGTGAATTCGTCGTCGTCCGAAACCTCGCCCGTAACCGCCTCGTAAACTCCTCTCGAGAACTTAAAGGGGCTCGCGGTGGAGGCAATAACGGTTAGTGTGTCGTCTCCCGTTTCCTTTACATACTGCTCATAGACATTTATGGCAACGGCCGTGTGCGGATCGGCAAGATAATCGTCATTTTCAAAGCACTCGTGAATGGTGTCCTTTGTCATGCCGTCGTCGGCGCAGCCCGCATAGAACAAGTCCTCAATCTGCTCCTTGATTTTACCGTCAACCGTATATTTTCCGTCCTTTGAAAGGCCTTCCATAAGCTCTCTCACCTTTTCGTCGTCCTCTCCCGAAAGGTGGAAAAGCAGACGCTCAAGGTTGCTGGAAATAAGAATATCCATAGAGGGCGAAAGAGTGGTATAAAACTTGCGGTTGCGGTCATATTCACCGGTTTTGATAAAGTCGGTGAGTATGTTGTTTTTATTGGAAGCACAGATAAGCTTCTTTATCGGCACACCCATATTCTTGGCATAATATGCGGCAAGTATGTTTCCGAAATTTCCCGTGGGAACCACAACGTTAAATTCGTCATCCTTTGCAAGATCGCCGTTGTGAAGAAGGGTGGCATAGGAATATACATAGTATACTATCTGCGGAACAAGACGACCCCAGTTGATGGAATTTGCGCTCGAGAATGACATATTGTGTTCTTTGAGCGTTTCGGCAATTTTACGGTCGGTGAAAATAGCCTTGACGCCGCTTTGAGCATCGTCGAAATTCCCCTTTATGGCGCAGACACCGACATTTTCGCCCTGCTGAGTTATCATCTGGAGTTTCTGCATGGGGCTGACCCCGTCCTCGGGATAGAATGTGAGAATTTTCACGCCCGGCACATCGGCAAAGCCCTCGAGAGCCGCCTTTCCGGTGTCTCCCGACGTCGCCACGAGTATAACCTTAGTCTCGCCCTTTGCGGTTTTTTCCGATGCCTTTGTAAGCAGGAAGGGCAAAATTTGCAGCGCAAGATCCTTGAAAGCACAGGTCGGACCGTGCCAAAGCTCAAGCATAAAGACATTCTGTCTCAGTTCGGCAAGAGGAGCAGGCTCGTCATAATCGAAAGTTCCGATGTAAGCTCCCTCGGCGCACTCGTAAAGCTCGTCCTCGGTGTAATCGGTGAGATATTTTTTCAGCACATAAACGGCCGCGTCGATATAATCCATTTCTCCCAAAGCTGCAAAATCCTCAGCCGAAAGAACGGGTATGCTTTCCGGCACAAAAAGACCGCCGTCTTCCGAAATACCGCGGGCGATAGCCTCTGCCGATTTGGCGCTCAGAGCGCTGTTCCTCGTGCTTTTGTAGTTCATAAAAATTCCTCCGTTGCTCAAAATGAAAATGGGGTGTCTTCCCCGTCGAATGCCGCTTTGATATGAGTTACCTCGGCGTTTAAGTGGGTCTTTCCGGGAGGTAAAATCACCTCGAGCACGTCAAAGCGCATTTGATTTTTTATTTTATATCTTTTCATAAACAAAAGGGCCGTTGCAATAAGCTTTTGCCGTTTTGAATAGGTGACATACTCGGACGGTCGGCCGTGGCGGCAATCCTTTCTGGTTTTAACCTCGCAAAAAGCAATGACATTGCCCTTTGAAGCCACCAAGTCGATTTCGCCGGTTTTTGCGCGGAAATTCGCGCATACAATGCTGTAACCGTTGTCCCGCAGGTATCTTGCGGCGGCGATTTCTCCCATTTGTCCGATCTGACGCGCCGTGTAAATCATTATTTCAGCACCTTTTTAAGAAAGGTCAGACGATGAATGGGACATGGACCGTATTTATTCACAAGCTCTCGGTGGAGAGCGGTGGGATAGCCCTTGTGCTTTGCAAACATATATTCGGGATAAATTTCATCGGCCTTTTTCATGACCCTGTCTCGGCTTACCTTTGCAAGTATCGACGCGGCTGCAATGGACGCCGAAATGCCGTCTCCCTTGACAATTGTTTCGCAGGGCACCGAAAGACCTTTCGGCACTCTGTTCCCGTCCACGAGAGCAAAATCCGCGGGAATTTTCAGCCCGTTTACAGCCCTTGTCATTGCGAGAAAGGTGGCGTTCAAAATGTTTATTTCGTCAATTTCGGCATGGTCGGCATAAGCGACCGAATAGGCCGAAGCATTGCTGATTATTACGTCGAAAAGAGACTCTCTTTTCTTTTCCGAAAGCTTTTTGGAATCGTTAAGCCCCTCAATTTCAAGACCGACGGGCAATATGACTGCGGCGGCAAACACCGGTCCCGCAAGTGGGCCTCTCCCCGCCTCGTCGATTCCGCAGATGCTTTTAAAGCCCTGTTCCAAGGCCTTTTTTTCATATTCGTATCCGACCATCAGACATCCTCCGGGAATTCAAGGGTGATGCGTCCGAGCTTTCCTCCGCGGAATTCGTCGAGCACCATTACGGAAGCTCTTTCGGTGTCGATTTCTCCGCCGGAAATGAGCATTCCGCGTTTTCTGCCCACCGCCTCGAGAATTTCATATCCCTGCATATCGGGGCAAAGCGTTATCTTATAGCGCTGCTCAAGGTTTGCCGCATGGTGCCTGTTCATAAGCTCAAGCAGGCGCACCGCAAGCAGCTCGGTATCGGTAACAACGTCCTTGACGGCGCCGGTAAAAGCGAGACGCTCTCCCACCGCCTTGTCGTCAAATTTCGGCCAAAGTACGCCTGCGGTATCCATAAGCTCTATTCCCTTGCCGATGGAAAACCATTGATTTCCCCTTGTAACGCCGGGGCGGTCGGCAACTTTGGCCTTGTTGTTCTTTGCCATGCGGTTAATGAAGGAGGATTTTCCCACATTGGGAATTCCCACAACCATAAGACGGAGCGTTCTTCCCGTCATGCCCTTATCCTTGAATTTCTGCAGCCGATCCCCCATAACGGCATTTACCTTATCGGTAAATCCGCCGAGACCCTTTCCCGTTTTACAGTCGACGGGCAGCGCCTCGGTTCCGCGCTCCTTAAAAAATTCAATCCATTTTTTATTTGCTTCCGCATCGGCAATATCGGCCTTGTTCATGAGCACAATGCGCGGCTTATCTTTGACTATTTCATCAAGGTCGGGATTTCGGCTTGAAATCGGAATTCTCGCGTCGATAATCTCGGCGACGCCGTCTATAAGCGGCAGACTCTCGGCCATGAGACGGCGGGTTTTGGCCATATGGCCGGGAAACCACTGAATGGAAACGGGTTCGCTCATGATATTACACCCGCCTCGTTCGTCGGGAAAAGGCGGAAAACAGCCTTTCCGAGAATATATCTTGTGTCAATGGCGCCAACCTCGGCGGTTCGGCTGTCCTTGGAAACCGAGCGGTGATCCCCCATGACAAAAACATGGCCTTCGGGAACTGTGTAGGGGTTTTCCATGGGTATACGGCCCGGAATGGTCTTATCCTTTATGTAGGGCTCGTCAAGCAGCTGTTCGTCAACATAAACGTCGCCCGTATCAAAATCAAAACGAATGGTCTGACCCTCGGTGGCGATGACCCTTTTGATTATTGGCTCGGCCACCTGCCCGTCACCTTCTATAAGGTCGGAACGGGAAATGACCACAACATCCCCCGCTTTCGGCTTGTAAAAAAGATTGTATATAATGACCTTGTCGCCCGACTGATGGATTTGCAGGGCGGAAAACCGTATAATTATATGTTGGAGCACTTTTTC
>URYV01000018.1 GCA_900552285.1 uncultured Oscillospiraceae bacterium | reverse complement strand
TCGCAGGCTATCCCGTTGTGGGTATAAAGGCCACGCTTTACGACGGCTCATATCATCCCGTAGATTCGTCGGAAATGGCCTTTAAGACGGCTGCGTCCATCGCCTTTAAAAACGCCTTTGAGTCTGCCAACCCCACCCTGCTTGAGCCCATCGGTATGCTTAAGGTGACCGTTCCGGCCGAAAGCATGGGCGACGTAAACGGCGACATAACAAAACGCCGCGGCCGCCCGGTGGGTATGGATCAGGACGACGACGGTATGCACATCATCGAGGCCGAGGTTCCCATGGCTGAAATGGGCAGCTTTTCTACCGTGCTGCGTTCGGCAACCCAGGGACGCGGTTCTTTCACCCTCGACTTTTTGCGGTATGACCCCGCTCCCCCCGCCGTGGTGGAAAAGGTCATTGCCGAGGCAAAGGCCAAGGGCGACATAGAGTAAAACAAAAAGGTCTCCCCTCAAGGGGAGACCTTTTTCAAAAAATAAAGGAAAATATAAATCCAAGCACAATACCTGTCAAACTTGCGATAAAGGCGGTTTCCCATTTGTTTAAAACAGAAATCCGCCGTCCCTCAAGGGCGGTTATACGCCGTTCGTGCTGCTCGGTTTTCAAATCCATGTTTTTGAGGATCTGACCCATTGTTATGGACATTTCCTCAAGGGTCTTGAGCCGCCGCTCCTGAGAGGCTATGTCTCTTATGTCCCGCGCGCAGCGTTCATCAAACTTGCTTCGCCGCTCCTTGCAGAGGTTTTCGGTCACCGGTGCGTTTTCCATATCATTTGTCCTCCTCGCATATATAGGAAAAACAAAGTCTCACGGTTTCGCCGTTGTTTTGCTCGCCCGACGCCATGACAAGGGAGGAATAGGTCGGGTTAAGATACATGACCCTTTGGGAGGTTCCCGAAAGCCCCGTGACATAATAAAGTCCCGCCGGCTTAAAGGGCAGGTAAATCACGACCCTTTCATTCAGAGTTTCGGTGTGGCCGCGGTCGAGAGAGGTATTTAAGATCACCGAGCCGCACACGGTAACCATGTTCCCCACCCGCACAAATTTAAGATGCTCTCCCGTTTTGTCGGTGGGCGCGTAGTGATTGCCGAAGAGAGCCGAGGTCTCAAAATCGGCCTGCGCCTTGCTTTCGGTTTTTGCAAAACCGTCCGACGACGAAAGAAAATCCTCAAACTTCTTAAGCTCGCTCTCCACGGTGTTTCCCGTTTCGCCGGACGCCGTGAGCGTCGTGTCGTTAAGCGAACCGCCGAAATCAAGGGTGACGGTATCGCTTTTCACCGTCATGACGGTCTGAGTGCCGCTGTTTTTATACCCCACAAGCTGCCATGCGACCCTGCTTCCCAGCTCGGTCACGCTTTGGGGCAGAGTGTAATAAAGCTTGCCGCTTTTGACATACATGGGGTTTGTCTTAATCGGCTCGCCTCCGTCGGCGCAAAAGAACATTCGGTAGTAATCACAGCCGAAATCGGCCTCAAACTCGACCGAAACCGCCGTTGCGTTGTGCTCGCCCGCGTGTCCCGCAAAGCCTGCGGTCTTGACTCTCCCCCATTCATCGATTATAATATTAAGTGTTCTCATTTTTAAACTCCTTTCTTTTTTTGACGGACAACAGCAAGCCGCCGAAAAGACGGCTTCATAAATGGGTTCAAAAATATGCTTTGGTTGCATTTTTCCGTGCAACTTTTCGGAGGTTTTTATGGATATTTTTTTTGAACAGATAATAAAGAAAAAGAAAACCGCTCTCGACCTTGCCGCCGTTTTTGCGACCTATCTCGGCGGGCTTGCCGTGGGAGCCGTCATAATGTTTTCGGTCATAAAATATATGCCCAACTTCTTTTTGCTCGGCATAATGCTTGCCGTGCTCGTCTTTTACGGCGCAATTAAGCTTGCGGCATTTTTCAACGTGGAATATGAATATTCGGTCACAAACGGCTCCTTTGACATCGACAAAATAATCAACAAAAGCAGCCGAAAGCACCTCATTTCCACCACGGTGGACAGCTTTGAAAGCTTTTCGAAATATGACGAAAAAAAGTTGTCGGGCAAAACCTTTGACCAAAAAATCTTTGCCGTGGGCGACGAAAACGGCGACCTTTTCTGCGCCACACTCCGCCACCCGAAAATGGGAAGGGTGCTTGTCGTTTTTGAGCCCGACCAAAGAATTCTCGAAAATGTCATAAACGCCCTGCCCTATCAGGTAAAGCTTGATTATAAAAGAGGTTGAACCATGGTAAACCCTTCGGATTTTGTCGGATTTTTCTCAAAACGCGACCCCGAAAGTCACAAGGGCACCTTCGGAAAATGTCTTTGCGACACCGGTTCCCTCGGTATGGCAGGCGCAGCCGTGCTTTCAATGAGAGCGGCCCTTCTTTGCGGCGTCGGCCTTTGCAGAGGTCTTGTCGGCGAGGACATATATCCCATTGTTTCCTCTTCGGTTCCGGAGGCCGTATTTTCAGTGTGCAAAACCGGCGGGGACGCTCTTTCCCTTCTTTTCAGCGGCATAAAAAGCTCCGACGCGGTGCTCATCGGCTGCGGCAAGGGCAACACCGAGCAAACCGCCCTTGAAATCGGGCTTTGCATAGAGGAATGTGCCGCCCCTCTTGTTATCGACGCCGACGGCATAAACGCCCTGTCTGAGCATATAAATCTTTTAGAGAAACATTCGGGCGAAATTCTGCTGACCCCTCATCCCGCCGAGATGGCTCGGCTTATAAATTCCGACGTCAAAACGGTGCAGCAAAACAGGCAAAAAACAGCCTCCGATTTTGCGAAAAAATACGGTGTGACGGTAATTCTCAAGGGACACGGCACCGTCTTAGCGCTGAAAGACGGGCGCGTTTTTATCAATCCCACCGGCAATCCCGGCATGGCGACGGGCGGCAGCGGAGACGTGCTTTCCGGTATGCTCGTTTCCTTTTTGGCTCAAGGGCTTTCGCCGGAAACCGCCGCAAAGGCCGCCGTTTACATCCACGGCGCCGCGGGAGACTTGGCGGCAGAGAAAAAATCCCAGCGCAGTATGCTGCCTTCCGACATTTTAAACGAGCTTCCCCGACTGTTTCTCGAATACGAGAAGGGCGGAGAATAAATGAAAAAGAAAAATTTTTTCAAAACAGCGGCAATGATTTTTTTGCTGCTGTTTTTTTGCGGCTGTAATTCCGGGAACTTTGCAAAAACTCCCGAGTGCTTTTCGGCAAAAATATCGGCGGAGTTTATGTCGGAGCAATATGAATTTGACATGATAAAGGAGCAAACGGGCAAATATATTTTCACGGTTATTGCTCCGAGCACCCTTGAGGGACTGACCGTCACATATGCCGACGGAGTAACCGAGCTTGCTTTTTTCGGCATGAAAAACACATTGCCGAGCGCCGACACCCGCTCGGTTTTTGCAAAAACAGCTCGGATTTTCGACGACAGTTCGCTGCCGAACAGGCTGACATACTGCGGCAAAAAAGGCGGCGAAGAAACCTTTTCGGGAAATCTTGAGGGAAAAACATATAAAATCTCATACAAAAACGGACAGCCCCAAAGCTTTTCGCTTTCCGACGGCCTTTCCGCCCGCGTCGAGGGCTGAAAGCTCGGCAAACAGGTTGTCAACCTTGCTTTTTCGGGACATATACTGAAGTGTAGACCGGTCTTGAATTTAAGGAGGATTTTTATGGCAACCATTACAAACCAAGCTACTCTGTCCTATAACGGCGGTTCGACAAATTCCAACATCGCCACCGCCGAGCTTGTGGAAACCCTTGCGCTGACAAAAACCGCGGTGGGAGCGGGCTATGACGCCGAGCTCGGGCGAGTGACCTATGTCGTCACGGCGACAAATTCCGGTTCGGCGCCCTTTACGGGGCTCACCCTCACCGACAACCTCGGAGCCTACTCGATCGGAACCCAAACGGTCTATCCCTTAAGCTATCGCGGCGGCTCGCTTCTCTATTATATAAACGGCACACTTCAAACCGCTCCCACCGTCACGGCAGGTCCGCCCATGTCGGTTTCGGGAATAAGCATTCCCGCCGGAGCCACCGCCGTAATAGTTTATGACGCCGAGCTGACAAATGCGGCTCCCCTGTCCGCCGCCTCGTCGATAACCAATACGGTCACTCTTTCGGGCACGGGAATCACCGCCGTCACCGCCGACGAAACCGTCACCGCCGCAGCCCGCCCGATTCTTTCCATCGGCAAGAGCATTTCTCCCTCCCCCGTTGCCGAAAACGGACGTGTGACCTACACCTTCACGGTGGAAAACCGAGGCAACACCGAAGCGACCGCCGCCGACAACCTCATCATAACCGATACCTTCAATCCCATTTTATCCGACATCTCGGTCACCCTTAACGGCACGGCGCTCACCTCCCCCGACGGATACACCTATGACGCCGCGACGGGAGTTTTCTCCACAACCGCAGGGCAAATCACACTTCCCGCTGCAACCTTCGTTCAGGATTCGACGACGGGAGCCGTCACGGTCACTCCCTCAAAGGCAGTTCTGACCGTCACAGGAACGCTCTGATTGCAGTTTTTTTCGCCGCCTCCCCGAAAAGGAGGCGGTTTTTGACGGCTGTTTTTTTCAAAGCACTTGTAAAAACGGGTAAAATCGGTTATCATATAATAAATATACAAATGTAAAGGAAAGAGTGCTTATGAAAAAGTTTTATGCTTTGATTTCTTCGGCGATAATTTTCGCCCTCCTGCTTTCGGGCTGCGTCGAAAAGACCGACCCCGTATCCGAAAGCGACGGCAGACAGTCGGCGGTTTCCATAGAGGAGGACAAAGGAAATCTCAATCTTCTCACGGGAATTTACGGTGAGCTTGACGACAGCGCCGTAGGCAAACGTCCCGTTGCGGTTATGGTCAACAACATTTCCACCGCTCAGCCCGTTCAAACCGGTCTTAACGACGCCGACGTGGTTTTCGAATGCCTTGTGGAGGGAGGAATTTCCCGTCTCATGGCGGTCTTTTCCGACATTTCAAAATGCGAAAGACTCGGAACCATCCGCTCGGCAAGATATTCCTATGTTCAGCTTGCCAAATCCCTCGACGCGATATATGTCCACTGCGGCATGGACGACCGCTACACCCGTCCCTACGCAAACGAGCTTGACAACTTCGATTTCTTCGACCTGGGCGCCCAAAGCGACAGTCTTTCCACCCGCATAAAGAACGGTCTTGCCTATGAACACACCCTCTACATAAACGGAAAAACAATTGCGGACGCCGTTTACGACAAATACCGCAGCAGCATTTCCTCCGATCTTTCGGGCAAAACCCTTTTCAGCTTTAACGACCCCGACAAAAAGACGGCCGAAGGCAACGAGTGCACCTCGATAAAATATTATATGTCGGGAGACAACTACTCGACCTTTACCTATGACGCCGACACAGGCAAATACCGCCGCTGCCCCTTCGGAAAGGCTCAGACGGATTATTTTACCGACGAAAAATTCGAATTTGACAACGTTTTCGTGCTCTATGCCCCCACACATGAATTTTCCGACGGTTATCACGTCCGCACCGATCTTGACGGCGGCTCGGGATATTATATTTCCGACGGCAAAATCAAGGAAATCAAATGGTCAAAGGGCGACGCCTCCGATTGTCTGACTCTTAAAAACACCGACGGCAGCGAGCTTTCGGTCAATGCGGGAACCTCCTTTATAGCCTTCCCCGACATAAACCTTTCTTCCAAAACCGTCATTGAGCCCGCTCCCGCCGCCTCGGAGGAATCTGCCGCCGAAAGCGTGAACGACTGATGAAAAAATATCTTTTTATCTGCACCGGCAACACCTGCCGAAGCCCCATGGCTCAGGGTATTTTTAACAAAATGGCAAAAGAGCGCGGAATTGACGCCGCCGCCAAAAGCGCGGGCATTTCGGTTTCTCCCGGTATGCTCCCCGCCGAAAATGCCGTTTCGGCCTGCAAGGAAATCGGCGTAGACATTTCAAATCACCGCTCGGTCATGCTGTCAAACGACCTTTTTTATGAGGCCGACCGTGTGGTTCCGCTGAACACCACCCACAAAATCATTCTCACCGACGCCTTTAACGACGGCGAAAAGGTGACCGAACCGCTTGGCGTCGACGACCCCTTCGGCGGAAATCTTGACGTCTACCGTGCCTGTCGGGACGAGCTTGTGAAAAAAATCGGGGAGCTGCTTGATGAAAACGGCTGATTTTGACGAAAGCATGCTTGACGCGGTGGAACGGCTGGAAAAAATGTGTTTTTCCCACCCGTGGACTCGGCAGAACATTCTCGACACACAAAAAAACGGGCACAGCATATTTCTCTGCGCCCTTGAAAACGGGACCGTGGCGGGTTATATCTCGGCCGACGCCGTCCTTGAAACGGCATATATAAACAACGTCGCCGTTGACCCGCTCTTTCGCAAAAGGGGCGCGGCCCTTTCGCTCATAGCCGCCCTTGAAGAAAGAGCCAAAGAAAAAGGCTGTCTTGAGCTGACTCTTGAGGTGCGCTCGGGCAACATTCCCGCAAAGAAGCTCTACGAAAAATGCGGATTTGTCCCCGTCGGCGTCCGCAGGGGATATTATTCCGACCCGACGGACGACGCGGTTATAATGACAAAAAGGCTGCAGACATAACGTCTGAGGCTTTCGAAAAAAAGATAAAGCAGGTTTTCACGGTAACGTAAAGCCTGCTTTGTTTTTTCAATTTAAATCGGACCGACAACGGGTACAAAGCAAAAACTCAAATCACGTTTTTGCGCGGAAATATGTTTGTAAATCCACAATCCCTCAGTCGCTTCGCGACAGCTCCCTTTACACAAGGGAGCCGTATTACCGTCAAAATTCCGATAAACTTTGCGGACAGTTTAAAAGCTGCAGGCGTAATGTCTGCAGCTTTTACTTTTTATTTCCTCTTTGCTTTTATGTAACGGCGAAAAATCGCCGTCGGGGCAGGTCAGGTATAGTTTCTGTCAGGCTCGCGGTCCCTTCCTCTGAAGAGAAGAGAAATGCACCAAATTCCCGCAAGAGCCACCAAGGTATATATAACCCTGCTGAATCCCGCGTCCTGTCCGCCGAAGATCCACGCAACAATATCAAAGCGGAAAAGGCCGATACTGCCCCAATTGAGCGCTCCGATTATGGTTAAAATGAGCGCAATTCTGTCCATGATCATTATATCTCACCTCTTCGAAAATAGTTTTCCTCACAAAGCGAGATTTATTCAAAATTTTTATTCGAGTCCGCAGCGACGGAAATCAACCGTTCCCGACATGGCGAAAAGCTCGGGCTCGGTCACGTTTTCCGAAAAAACGCAAAAGCTTTTTTCATAATAAACGGGACAAACAAGGCAATCCTCAAACAAAATGTTTTCGGCGGCAAGCTGTTTTTCATAGGAATCTCCCGCCGCGGCAAGCGCCTCGTCAAAACGGCTGTTTGAAAGGGAAAGACCCGCCGAGGAAAGCTCGAGCAGGGTTGTGGCCGCCATTTTGTCGGCAGAGGGAATTTTGAAAATTCCCGCGGCATATTTCCCGTCTTTAAGCCCCAAAATCACCGAAGCCCTGCTTGCCTGCACCGTTTCGACCTTAAGACCGAACTGCTTTTGCCAATTTTGAACGGTATAATTGACGGCGGCCTTGTCGGTTTCGGTTTCATATGCGACGGTCAGCGCAACAACCTTGTTCTGAGCCAAAACATCCTTTGATTTTGAAATAAGATCATTCGTTTCCTGAGATCGTATGCTTTGAACATCGGGCGGGTTGTCGTTTCGCCAGATTCCCGCCGAGCATATGCTGCCGGGAGGGATAATGTCGCCGGCCTGTTCGCAGCTTTCGGGCAGAACCGACGAAACCGAGGCTAGGTCGGCCGTCATGTAAAGTCCGCGGCGGAGTGTGCTGTCGGCAAGAGGGGATTTTTCCGAAGTAGAAAAGGCCAAAACCGCGGTTGAGGTATATGTCGAAAGCAGCGTATTCTTTCCGTTTTGCGCCGAGGAAACAAGCTCGGAGGGCAAAAATCCGCTGTCGATATTTCCGTTTTTCAGTCGGTCAAGACGGCCGTCGGTCTTTTTGACGGGGCAGTAAACTCCTTGGGAAACGGCCTCGTGAAGCCCGACATAATGCTCGTTTTTAATAAATTTAAGAGCTTCTTCCCCTTGGGATTTTACCCAGCGGGAAACATAAAAGGGGCCGTTGGAAACGGTGGTCTCCTTGGTCATGCAATATTTTCCCTTGGCGGCTTCGAAAACATCCCTTCGGCAGGGCATACCCGCGGGCCCCGCAAAACAGTATATAATGTCGCCGTCGACAGAGGAAAGCTCCACCTCAAGCCTATTTCCCGATGCCGTCACGCCGAGCGAGCTTGCCGACATCGAGCCGTTTGAAATTTCAGCGGCATTTTTGATGTTGGAAAGAGCCGACGCCCCGGAAAACTTGGTGACGGGATCGACGGCGCGCTCGAGGGTATAGGCAAAATCGTCGGCGGTCACCCGCTCGCCGTCCGACCAGCAGGCGCCCTCCCGCAGATTAAAGGTTATTTTTAATTTGTCGGAAGAAATTTCATAGCTTTCGGCCGCCCCCGGCGACAGCGTCCCGTCGCTCTCGAGAATAACGAGAGGTTCGAAAATATTGTAAACCGCCGTCAGCTCGGTTTTGTTTGAGCAAAGCAGCGGATCGACGGTATCGGCCGCCGTTTCGGTTTCAAAGGTTATGACCTTTCCGCCCGTGTCCTTTTTACATGACGAAAAGGAAAATATAATAAGTCCCGCAAGAGCTGCGGACAGAAATTTTTTCATTTTGCACCTCTTTGTTAAGATACCTTTATTCTATCATTTTTCCCCTGTAAGTTCAATTAAAATAACATTATTTTAATATTTTATTTTGAAAATTTACTTTATGTGTTATAATTACCTTGTAAAGAATCAAAATCGGCCCAAAGCCGCTTGATTTTACACGGATTTTACATTATCAGGCTTTTTGATTTTACCTTGCCGTTGTATTATGAAAATGTAAAGAAAAGAAGAATTTGCGAAAAGTCCGCTCGGGCTTTTCGGTAAAAGGGGAGTTTTTATGATTTATCTCGTTGAGGACGATTCGGGAATTCGCGACCTTATGATTTACGCCCTTAAGGCGTCGGGCTTTGAGGCCGAAGGCTTTGAAAGAAGCGACGGCTTTTGGAAGGCGCTCGAAAAAAAGCTTCCCGAGCTTGTTATTCTCGACATAATGCTGCCGGGAGAGGACGGCCTTACCATACTCAAAAAGCTGCGGCAAAATCCTTCCACAAAAAACCTTCCCATTATAATGGCCTCGGCAAAAAGCGCAGAATATGACAAGGTCATCGGCCTTGACATGGGCGCCGACGATTATCTTTCCAAGCCCTTCGGCATGATGGAAATGGTGTCGCGGGTCAAGGCGCTGCTCCGCAGAACCTCGGGCGGAGAGCCGGAAAAGCTGCTTTCCATCGGCGATCTTGAAATGAATCCCGCCGAACACACCGTTAAGATCGGCGGCGAACCGGTGGATTTGACCTTAAAGGAATTCAATCTTTTAAAATTATTTTTGGAGCACAAGGGGCTTGTTTTTTCCCGCGAAAAGCTGCTTTCCGAAATTTGGGGAGAGCAGTTTATGGGCGAGACCCGAACGGTTGACGTACATATCGGCACGCTGAGGAGCAAGCTCGGCAAATGGGGTGACAGCATACGCACGGTCAGAGGCGTGGGTTACAGAATGGAGGACCGTTTATGACAAAAAAGATTTTTCGCTCGATATTCGCCGTGGCGCTGACGGTTTTTCTGTGCTCGGTGGTTGTAATCATGGGTGCCCTTTACGGCTATTATTCCTCCAACCAAATGAAGCTTCTCGGCTCCCAGGTCGAGCTTGCATCCCAAGGGGTTGAGCTTGCGGGGGTCGACTATCTCAAAAGCCTTACGGCCGACGATTACCGTGTGACGCTCATAGATTCCGACGGCAGCGTGGAATTTGACTCGGCTGCCGATTCGGCGCAAATGGAAAATCATCTTGAGCGCAAGGAAATAAAGGACGCGCTGAAAAACGGCGAGGGTCAGGCCACCCGATATTCAAGCACCCTTATGGAGCGCCAGCTTTATTCGGCAAAGAGGCTGTCCGACGGACGGGTTCTCCGTCTTTCCTGTTCACAGTATACATGGTGGACGCTTTTTGTGGGTATGCTCGAGCCGGTGGTGGCCGTCTTCTTCGCGGCGGTCGGTCTGTCGCTTTTCCTCGCGTTCCGACTTTCCAAAAGAATTGTGGAGCCGCTCAACAAAATGGATTTTGACGGAGAAAATCCCCCCGAAGGATATTATGAGGAGCTTTCCCCTCTCGTTTCCCGCATAGAAAGCCAGAAAGAGGAGCTTAAATATAAGGAGGCCGAGCTTAAACGCCGCAAGGACGAATTCAATGCCGCCACAAAAAAGATGACCGAGGGTCTTGTGCTTCTCAACGAAAAGGGCAAAATTCTGAGCATAAACGATTCGGCCTCAAAGCTGCTTTCAATCAGCAGCTACTGCGTGGGCAAGGACATTTTGCTGCTCAACAATTCCTTTGAGATGCAGGAGCTCATCGGCAAGGCCAAGGAGGGCCGCCACTGCGAGCTTATCGTCCCCCTTGACGACGCCGACTATGAGGTCACCGCAAGCCCCGTCATGACCGACGGCAAGGTGACAGCCATAGCGCTGCTTATTGTGGACATCACCGAGCGTGAAAAGGCCGAGCAAATGCGGAGAGAATTCACCGCCAACGTTTCCCACGAGCTGAAAACGCCCCTTCAAACCATTTCGGGCTGCGCCGAGCTTATGCAGAACGGTCTTATAAAGCCCGAGGACGTGGAAAAATTCGGCGAGAGAATTTATTCCGAATCAAAAAGAATGATAACCCTTGTGGAGGACATAATCGGACTTTCCCGACTTGACGACGGCACGGTTGACACAAACAAGGAGCCTGTGAACGTCAAGGAAACGGTTTCCACCGTTATTGATATTTTGAAGGACAGCGCCCAAAGAAAAAATGTGACCGTTTCTCTTTCGGGCGACGATGTGACGATAAATACCGTCAAAAGGCTGCTTTCGGAAGTAGTCTACAATCTTTGCGACAACGCCGTTAAATATAACAAAGATGGCGGACGGGTCGACATAACGATAAAGGAACAGCCCGATTTTGTGTCGGTCACGGTGGCAGACACGGGAATAGGAATTCCGGGCAGCGCGATCAACCGCGTGTTTGAACGGTTCTACCGTGTGGACAAAAGCCACTCCAAGGAGGTCGGCGGCACAGGGCTCGGGCTTTCCATAGTCAAGCACGCCGTCAAGCTGCTGGGCGGAGACGTTTCCCTTGAAAGCGAGGAAAACAAGGGCACATCCGTTACCGTCACGCTGCCGAAAATTTAATTCAAAAAAAGACTGTGTTTCTCATTTTGAAACACAGTCTTTCGTTTATTTGCCGTTAATTATTATTTAACAATGGGAAGGGTGATTTTGTTAACCGAAGCCTGGAGAATTGCCAGAGCGTCGGTAACAGCGATGCCCTCTTCGCCGTCAACATCGGCGTTCTTAAGAACGGTCTCGTCAAGAGTGATCTTGCCGACCGAGTGCTGAAGAACCATAAGAGCGTCTGCAACGGTGACTTCGCCGTCGCCGTTTACGTCGCCGTAAACTACGTCGGAAAGCTTGTCGAAATCTTCACGGGCTTTTGCAAGCGTTGCAAGACCCTTGATGTGAAGGTCGGCCTTTTCCTGACCGAAGTACTCGATGAAGCTGTCGCGGGTCTCTTCGGCGGTGACGATAGCGTCCTCGCTGTCCTTGGTGATGGGGAACTCGATGGCGTTGATAGCCTCATCAACGGTTGCGGCGTTCTCGATCATGGTGTCATACTCTTCCTTGAGGTTCGCATAAACGTTCTCGGCAGAGGTCAGAACCTCGAAGTTGTCAACCATGGAAGAAACATCGCCGTATTTCTCGGCAAGAGCATTGTAGGCGTCTCTGGCGGCGGTGATGAGCTCTCCGCTGTCCTCGCTCTTGTCGGGATCGTATTTAACGTCGCCGATAGCGGCGATCTTGTCCTCAACAGCCTTGATTTCCTCGTCGGGAATAGCGGCCGAGAAGGAAGCCTCAACAACGGTGAGGTTGGCAAGTCCGGTGGTATAGAGCTCGGCGGTGTACTCGCCGTCGGCCTCTACGGTGAAGGGAACTGCAAGGTCAATTGTTCCGTCGAAGAATCCGCCGGTAGTGTTTCCGCCGTTGGAGTCCTTAATGGAACGGGTAAGATCGGCCTTGGTGATGTCCTTGGTTGCAACTTCCGCACCCTCGGCATTCTTAACCTTTGCGGTGGCAAGAACCGCGTCGTCGGCGCAGAAAACGCCGTCAAAGGAGAGGCTGTAGTTTGCGGAATAGCTGCCTGCGGCAAAGTTCATCTTGGTGCCGCCGAGAGCAAGCTTGGCAGCCTCGAAGACTCCGCGATATACGCGAAGGCCGCGGGGAAGCTCATAGTTGCTGTTTTCGATGTAGGGATTCCAGTTGCCGGCCTCGTCGGTTCCGGTGCGGATACCGTCCATATCGTTGGAGGGGCTGCTTTCGCCGCTGTCAAGAACAGCGATGGGCTGTGCAAAGAAGGGGTCGGCGGTAGCGTCATAAATGGAAACGCTGTAGAGTCTGAAATCGGTGAAACCGCGGGTATAGATACGGAACTCGCCGTCATATCCGTTGGTTGCCTCGGGAAGAGTGAGGTCTACGCTGATGTCGAAATAACGGTTGCCGTCTGCGGTGTATTTGAAACCGTTTTCGACAGCCTGCTCATAAGCGGCGCGAAGGGTTTCGTTGGAAATACCGTTGGAGATTGTGGGGCTGCCTTCGGCATCGCTTACCCAGCAGTCGACGCAAAGGCCGTTGGTGGTTTCGGCACCGAGGGATACTCCGCTCCAGTCAAGAGACAGAACATAGGTGTAGGTGTGTCCGCCGGCAACGGTAGCGTTGGTACCGGTGGAGATGTAGCCGTATACGCCGTAACCGGCAGCGCCTACAGATTTTTGACGTGAAAGAACCGCATGATCGGCATCGGAAACAAGACCGCTCTCTGCAAAATTAGCAAACTCGGTAAGTCCCCAGCTCTTTACGGTGGTGTAGTTTCCGTCGGCCGAAGCAACAACGGCCATGGAGCAGGCCAGCATTGCAACCGCAAGCACAACGGAAAGCACTTTTTTCAAGCTTTTCATTTGAGATTTCCTCCTAAAAAATTTTCTCGACAGATTTTACCTGCCGACTTCACGTTATTATAACATTGTAAAGTCGAAAAATCAATCGCAAATCTTATTATTTTTAAAAAAATTCACAACAAAGGACAGACCTGTCCTTTTAATTCCCAAAAAGCCCTTGAAGTTTACCCGCGCATAATCTATAATAATTCGGATAAGACTAACCTTTTCGGAGGAAAAACAATGTATGATTCCCGCGCGGAGATAGATCTTGACCGCATTGCCCATAACGCAAAGACCATAACCGAAAGGTATTCCGACTATAAATATTTTATCGGAATTCTCAAAAGCGACGGCTACGGCCACGGCATGAGGGTTGTAAACGAGCTTGAAAAAAACGGCGTCAATTATTTTGCCGTCGCCACCCTTGACGAGGCGAGAGAGCTTCGCCGCTTTAACGCCGATGTTCCCGTGCTGCTGCTCGAGCCTGTTGACATTTCCCGAATCGGCGAGGCCGAGGAGCTGAACCTGACCCTGCCGATACACGAGCTTTGCTATGCAAAGGAGCTTTTGTCACTTAAAAGAGAAAAGGGGCTTAAATGCCACATTCAGGTCGACAGCGGTTTTAACCGCCTCGGAATTAAGGATAAAAACGAGTTTCTTGAGGTTTACACGCTGCTGAAAAATTCGAAATATACTCCGGAGGGCGTTTATCAGCATTTCGCCACGGCGGGAATATTCGACCCGAAGTGGGACGCCCAAACGGCGCGGTTTTGCGAAATAACCTCCCTTGTGAATCTTGAGGAAATACCGATCGTTCATATGGGAAGCGGGGTGTCGCTGCTTGCTCATCCGAAAATTCCCTTTGCAAACGGCATACGCATGGGTCTTGTCATGTACGGATACAACATTGCGCCCTCTCCTCTCGGCAGCGGCCTTAAGGACAGGCTCAGAGCCGCAAGAAACCGTTATTTCCGAAAAAAATATAATATATCCGAGACCTTTTGCGGCGTGGACATTGACCTTTTGCCGGCCATGTCGCTCAAAACCCGCATTTTGCAGATAAAGGACGTTAAAAAGGGCGAGTCGGTCGGATATAACGCCGCTTTCACCGCTGACGGCGACATTAAAATCGCAATACTGTCCGTCGGATATAACAACGGGATCGGCCACAAAAATCTCGGGCGCAACGTTGAAATAAACGGCAAAAAATATCCGGTAATAGGCGAACTCGGCATGAACATGATTGCCGTAAAGGTCGACTCATCCGTCAAAAAGAGCGACGAGGCCGTTATGCTCGGAGAGGGAATAACCCTCGGAATGTTCTCACGCTCGGCCGATATGGGGCTCGGCGAAAGCCTTATGAACGTCGGAAAGAACAACCCCCGCGTATACATTAAAAAAGGAGAATAAAAAATGCCCATGTCAAGAGCCAAATGGCTTATGAAAAAAATCAAAGGAATAAATCACGACAGGCTTAACAAACACCTTGACGTCATGGTGAAAAACACAGGGAAGTCCCGTGCGTATATCAAGTGGGACATTTTCCGCAATTTTCTGACCACCGGCTGTTCCTACACCGATTATTTCCGCGGAGACTATATAAACCTGACAAAGGAGCAGAAGAAAACCTTTGTCACCGCCAAAAAGTTTTACAATATAATTCACTATTTCAACGACCCCGAATATATTGTGCTGCTTCACGATAAACTTGTTTTCGACGACTTCTTTGAAAAATATATAAAAAGGGATCATTTTAATCTCCGCTGCGGTACCGTGGAACAGCTCAAGGAGTTTTTAAAGGGCAAGGACATTATTTTTGCCAAGGATCCCACCGGCGAATGCGGTCACAACATCAGCAAGCTTAAGGTGGCCGAGCATACCCCCGAGGAAATATTCGAAAGCTGCCGTAAAAGCGGTCAGCTGCTTCTTGAGGAGGCCATTATTCAAAGCGACGACATGAACGCCGTCAACCCCTATTCGGTCAATTCCTACCGTGTGGTCACCTTGCTTAAAGACGGCAAGGCTCACGTCATCGCCAACGCTCTGCGGGTCAATCAGAACGACGCCAATGTTGTGGGCTGCAGCGACGATATTTATTTTGCCATGAAGCCCGACGGCACCGTCGACGGAAATGTTGTGGACGACTACGGAAATGTCTATACAGAGCATCCCCTCACGAGATTCAAGTTTGCCGACATGAAGATAAAGGGAGTGCAGCAGGCCTTCGATATGTGCTGCGAGGCGGCAGAAAAAATTCCGCAGGTCAGATATATCGGCTGGGACATCGCCTTTTCGGTCAACGGGCCCGTTATTGTGGAGGGCAACGAATACCCCGGTTTCGGCGTGCTTCAGTTTTATAAGCTGAAGGATTCCCACGAAGGGCACCTTAAGGATATTGAAAATGTCGTGGGTGACGAGATAAAGAATATAAAGATGTAAACGCGTCGGGAGCAAGAGGCCGGGGGTTCGGTTTTTTGTCTCCCGATTTTTTTGTCCCGTCTATTGACAAAGAGCCGTAAAAAAAGTATAATAATGCCACACGTTTCCGTAGCTCAGCTGGATAGAGCGACCGCCTCCTAAGCGGTAGGTCGGAGGTTCGAATCCTCTCGGGAACGCCAAAAATCCTGTTCACTTTAGTGAGCGGGATTTTACTTATTACTTCTTACCTCTTCAATCTTACTTTAAATAAAGTTTGATACGGGATTTTTGGGAAGTAATAAGTAAAAAGTAATAGGTAATAAGTTAGGTGTGCCTACGGCACGAATTATAATGCAAGTTTTACAC
>URYV01000017.1 GCA_900552285.1 uncultured Oscillospiraceae bacterium | reverse complement strand
AGACGAGGTCCATGCATGTAAATTCAATGTTTCATCTGCTCCCAGTTCATCATAAAGATTCTTTGTATAGACCTCGGCAGTTTTTTCCGGCTTGTTAAGATATCCTCTGGAAACCTGCCAGCCGGTGAGAATTTCGAAATTTCCGTCAAGGTCAAGGTCGGAGGTGTCGGCGGTCAGCAGTTCCTTGCCCGCGGGGTCGATGTCCTGAACCGAGCTCCATTTGCCGTTGTCCCAGGAGAGCAGGTTCATTCTTGTGACCGCAGCCTCTCCCTTTTGCTGATAAAAGGCAAGCACCTCGTCCTTGCCGCTGCCGTTGAAGTCCCCCGAGCAAAAGGCCGAGCGGCGGCCGTTGACAAGAGGATATTTAAGCACAATATCCTTGCCCACCGCCTGTTCAAGCGCTTTTTGAACGCCGGCATAATAGCCGGTGGCTCCCGGCGCCTTTATGGTGCTTTCGGGAGAAAGCCCCTTGGCGCTGCAGCCCGAAAGGAGCAGAACAGCCGACAAAACAGCCAAAAGCTTTATTGTTTTTTTCACGGACCGCCCCTCCTTTTATTTTAAAATTTGTCGGATTTAAAGATTTACGTTGTCCTCTGCAAGCCTTGATATTTTTCCCTCTCCGCAAACAAGCCCGTCGAGGCCGTCGGCGTCAATGTCGAAAAGTCTCAACTTGTTTATTTCGACGCCGTCGCAAAGCTTAATAAGATTGCCGCCCGACACATTTTCATTTCTGACAATGTCGGCGTTTCGCACGGTCAGGCGGTTTATTTTGCTTTTTTTGATTTCGATGAAATTCATGCCCGAACAAACTCCGTCGTTTTGCAGCACCTCAAGGCCGTCTATGAGCAGGCTTCCCACCGAGGTTTTGTTTTGCTCGGTAACATGTGAATCGTCCTCGGCCTGCCAGCCGAGCTGCAAAACGGGTCGGGCGTCGTTCGGATTTATCGAATAAATATTTCTCAGGGTGATGTGGTCGACGTTTCCGCCTATACGGAAGAGGAAATTGTCGGTGTAGGTATAGTCGGCCTCGGTCTGGTGGAGATTCACCGTATCGAAAACAACGTCCCCGAAACCGCCCCGCTTTGTTACCCCGTCGGGGAAAAAGGGATTTATGAAAAATCCGAAGGAACGGTAGGTCCCGTCCACGTTTTTAACGGTCACTCTGTCAAGACGGCCGTCGCGGCGAACAAGCATTCTTATTCCCTGGTCGGCGTCCTCAAGATGAATTCCGTCGATCATGACGTCGGAAATGTCGGACACACCGTCGGCCTCGTCGGGGGCAAGGGCGAGAAAATCGTCGCCCGCGTCGCCGCCGAGATTGTGTATGCCGAGATACCTTCCCGGACCGAAGAAATGGAGTCCGTCCTGATTTTCATAGTGCTTTTTGTGGGGAAGGCCGATGTGAACATTCTCGACGCACACCCGCTCCCAGTTTGTGAAAAGCCCGGTGAAGGTGCGCTGGTCGACGATGTCGAGATTTCTCATGGAAAGGTTTCTCACGCCCTCGAAAACAAAGGCCACCGTAAAGGAAAAACCTCCGTCCGGTCTTTCGACGTCGTGCTTTTGTCCGCGGCAGTTGTGATTGTATGTTCCGCCCTCGAAAATTATGTTTTCGTCCTCTATAAGGTCAAAGCATTTTTCCCGCTCATAGGGGCCCGACGTTTTTCTCGCGTTGGTGAAAAGAGCGCAGTCGGAACCGTTTGCAAGGAAAAATCCGCAGGACTTTGAAGGACACTCAATCGTCGTGTTTGAATAGACCTCAAGTCCCGTTATGAGAGCGGCGCCGTCCATAACGAGGTGAACCCCCACCCCGTCCTTTTGCGCCATGTCGAGAATTCCCTGTAAAACGGCGGTATCGTCGGTTCCGCCGCCGTTTTTAACGTCGCTGTCGAGAACCGCTCCGCATTCGCTTGCAACAAATTTCTTTATAATCATAATATCACCTATCTGACAATAATCTGCCGTGCGCTCACGGTTTTTCCGCTTGATTTGTCGACCTCCAGCAGAGCTCCGCAAAGGAAACAGTCTCCCTCGGCCGTCAAAAATCTCACCGGCAGCTTATCCTTCATCATGGCCACCGTCAGCTCGGGACGGACTCCCAGCACCGAATGTTCGGGCCCGGTCATGCCGAGGTCGGAAATAAAGGCCTCGCCGCCGCTCATAATTTTAAGGTCTGCGGTGGGAACATGGGTGTGGGTGCCGAGCACCGCCGTCACCCGCCCGTCGAGATAATATGCAAGGGACATCTTTTCCCCCGTAGCCTCGGCGTGAAAATCCACAATTTTGATTTTACAGTTTTCCTCTTCGGCCTCTTTTATGAGACGGTCGGCCGTGTCGAAGGGCGACTCGAGAACCGGGGACATATACGCCTGCCCCATTATGTTTATGACGGCAAGCTTATAGGCTCCCTTGTCAACCACGCACAGCCCGCTCCCCGGGGCGGAGGACGGAAAATTCGCCGGGCGGAGCAAAAAGGGATTTTGCTCGAGAACGTCGTAAATTTCCCGTCTGCGGAAGGTGTGATTGCCGCCGGTTATGACGTCGGCGCCGCTTGCAAAAATGCTGTCGGCCGAAAAGGGGGTAATGCCGTTTCCTTCGGCGGAATTTTCCCCGTTCACAATTGTCACGTCGACGGAATATCTGCGTTTGAGCTCGGGCAGCTTTTTTCTTAAAAATTCGCAGCCGGACTTGCCGACCACATCGCCCACGGCCAATATATTCAAAGCTGTCCGCCTCCCGAAAAAGTGCGCAGATGCACTTATAATTTCACAGTATATTATTATAACTCATTTACATTAAAAGGTCAATTAAAAACATGACAAAAAACAAAAAAACACAGCCGCTCGGGAACGCAGTCCCAAAAGCTGTGTTTTTTGTTTGTGCATAGGTTATATAGCTCTGGTTACCTTACCGGAACGCAGGCAACGGGTGCAGGCGTTGATCCGGCACGGAGTACCGTCCACGATTGCCTTAACACGCTGTACATTGGGCTTCCAAGCACGGTTGGATCTCCTGTGGGAGTGGGAAACCTTGATTCCGAAGGTTACGCCTTTGCCGCAAATATCGCATTTTGCCATACTCTGCACCTCCTTAAACTTTCATAAAATAACATCGTGCAAACTATAATAACAGACTTTGAACCAAAATGCAAGTCTTTTTTTCAATTTTTTTAATCAAGGGAATTCATAACAAGGCCGGTTATGAGCTTGGGATAGAAATATGTGGACTTTTGCGGCATTTTTTCGCCGTCGAGAGCCACGTCCTTTATCTCCTCGACCTTGGTGGGATTCAAGATAAACGCGCACTGAGCTCTTCCGCCGTCCACCTCGCCGACGGCATCACTTTCATCCCTTGTATACGTCAGGTTTATCTGCTTTGCCATGTTTTCCTTGTCGATGCCGAGCTTCTTTTCAAGAATAAGGGTGTGAAGCACCGCCACGTCAAGAGAGCGGAGAGAATAGCTGCCCTCGCCTTCCGACTCGGGAACGGCCGTAAGCTTTGAAACGAGCAAATCATAGCAGCCGGCGGTATAGAGCCCAAAGGCCGCGATTCCGTCCTTATATGCTTTTTTCATGCCCTCGCGCATCTGACCGTCGGAAACGTTTTTGAAAATCTCAAAATTGTCCGAGCAGGAGCCGAGAAGCTCGTCCCTGTCAAAATGCTCAAGTCCCCTCACGATTCGGTGTGTAGGCAGCACGACAAGCCCGTCCTGCTCCATATCGGCAAGAAACATCATTATATATTCGCTGTTTTCGTCGGCCTCGCCCTTCTCCCGCAGATAATTGCGATAGTTGAGAGCCGTCTCATAGCGGTGGTGACCGTCGGCAATGTAAAGCTTTTTGTCCTCAAAGCCCTTTTCGACGGCCGAAATAAACTCGGGGTCGGTGACGATCCAAAGACGATGGCAAAGACCGTCGCCGTCGGTTGCCGTCACGTCGGCGGGGCGCTTTTTCTGCATTTCGCAAAGAGAAAAGATTTTTCCCCCGTCGATATAAAGGGAATAAATCTGGCTGAAATTGCAGTTTGTGGCCTTCATGAGGTTAAGCCTGTCCTCCTTGGCCTTTGAAAGGGTCTGCTCGTGGGGCAGAACCACTCCTTTGGAAAATTCCTCGAGCTTTACTCTTGAAACAAGTCCCGAAACCTTCTTTTTTTCGCCGCCCGCTTCGAATTCTATTTCATAAATATAAAGCGCCTTTTCCGAATCCTTTTTAAGTATGCCGTCCTCTTTCCATGCACCAAGCACCTTTGCCGCCTCGGCATAAGGGTCGGTGCCCTCCCGCGGCAGCTCAAGGCGGATGATGTTGTCGGGATTTTTCTCAAGATATTCTTTCCGCTGTGAATCGCTTATGATGTCATAGGGCGGACACACAAGCTCGTTTATGTCTCCCGCCTTTTCCGTAAATCTCAGCGCCTTAAATGCCTTTACCTCTGCCATAAAACCTTACCTTTCTCAAATGCTTCGGTCGGCCCGACCGTCCAAATGAACGTCAAGCTGATTGTAGGGAACCGAAATACCCTCTCTTGCGTATATATCCTGAACCGCGCCGAGGATTTCTCTTCGCGTTTGTTTGAAAAATTCGGCGGGGCAGTGAACTCTTATGAGATAATCTATGCTGCTTTCTCCAAAATTGTTTGTGCCGAGAAACTCGCATTTTTCCACATGCTCGAATTTTTCGGCCGCGGCGCATATTTCATTCATGATTTTTCTCATGCGCTCGGCGCTCTGCTCATAGGGAGCGGGGATATTTATGTCCCGCCAGTTTGAAAGCACCGTCATTTCGGAAATATTTCGGTTGCTGACCGTCAAAAAATTCCCCGTGTCGATGTCGAGAATACGGGTGACCTTTATGTTGAAGGAAACAATCTTTCCGGTGACATTTCCGTATTTGACAACGTCTCCCACCACAAAGAAATGGTCGAGCATGATATTGTTTCCCATGACGAAATCCTTGAGCACATCCTGAAGGGCGAATCCGACGACGATTCCGACAATTCCGAGGCCGGTCACGAGAGCCGAAACATTGACCCCGTTGATTTGCAGAACGGTTATAAAGGCGATGAGAAAAACCACATATCTTGCAATGGAAAAGATGAACCTTGCGTTTGTTTCCCTTTTGCCGTCGACGCCGTCTCTCGATATATAGCTCTTTTTAAGCTTCTTGAGCAGCATAATGATAAGGGCGGTCAGGGCGATAACGACGAGACTGCCCACAAAGCCGCCCGAGGTGATAAAGGCCGTCAGCTTTTCCAAGGTTCTCTCTCCCTCCTTAAGCAGTACGCTTTCGAAAAAACATATCATAAAATCACCTTCATTATATCATTTTCCCGTCGGTTTATCAATACATTTTATTTTGCCCTCGGGATTTTAAGACCGATTTTCGGCCCCTTTGCCGCCGCTTTGCACCGCCGACCGCGATTTTATGAGCTTATCGGCAAAAAAAATCACAATTTTTCGGCCAAAAGACTTGAAAAATTTTCTCAAGTTGTGTATTATGTATAATGTCTAAAGGTATAGAGATTAAAAAATCGTCATTTTATTGGCAGGGACAAGGAGAAGATAGTTTATGTCAAACAGACTTTTTCAGGGAATAGTTCATCAGATGAGCCAGTCCATCGAGCGCACCATAAGCATTTTGGACGAGACCCCTACCGTTATCGCAAGCAGCGAGCTTTCCAACGTCGGAGAGGCTGCGGAAATTGATTTCCCCGAGGTTTCGGTTTCCGAAGTCCCGGTGGTTATCGGAAACTGCACCTATTTCGGTTTCGGCACCATGGGTCACAACGAATATATCGTCTGCATCGAGGGCAACGACGCACAGGCCGCAAAATACGCCTCCCTGCTTTCCGTGTCTCTTTCCTCCATTAAACAGTATTACGACGAAAAGCACGACCGTGCCAACTTTATCAAAAACGTCATTCTCGACAACATTCTCCCGGGCGACATTTATCTTAAGTCCCGCGAGCTTCATTTTGTTTCGGAAATTTCCCGCGTTGTCATGCTCATCCGCATCGTAAGCCGCAACGACGTTTCGGTTTATGAAGTGGTTCAGAAGCTTTTCCCCGACAAGCACAAGGATTTTGTCATCAACATCAACGAGACCGACATTGCCCTTGTTAAGGAGGTCCCCGAGGAAATCGAGCTTAAGGATCTTGAAAACCTTGCCCGCTCAATAGTCGACACCCTGTCCAGCGAATTTTACACCCATGCCGTCGTCGGCATCGGAACCAAGGTTACCGGCGTCAAGGACCTTGCCCGTTCCTTTAAGGAGGCAAACGTCGCCCTTGAGGTCGGAAAGGTGTTTGACAACGAAAAGGCCATCGTCAGCTGCGAAAGCCTCGGTATCGCCAGACTCATTTATCAGCTTCCCACCACCCTTTGCGAGTCATTCCTCCGCGAGGTCTTTAAAAAGGACTCTATCGAAAGCCTCGACCAGGAGACCCTCTTCACCATTCAGCGCTTTTTCGACAACAACCTCAACGTTTCCGAAACCTCGAGAAAGCTTTTTGTCCACCGCAACACCCTCGTATACCGTCTTGAGAAAATCAAAAAGCTCACCGGTCTCGATCTGAGAGAATTCGACCACGCTATCGTTTTCAAAATCGCCCTCATGGTCAACAAGTATCTCAACGCAAACCCCGTGAAATATTGATTTTCGCCCTTTCGGCGTCTGCACCGCGGCGGTTAATAAATTTTGAATTTAAAAAGGCCTCTGTTGACAAACAGAGGCTTTTGTGTTATTCTATTGTTACAAAGTTGTAACCGACGTTTTATTGATTATATAGAAATATACAGCAAAAGGACAGTGAAATAAATGCCTAAAAGCAACCCGTCGGAAGCGCCGCTTATAGAATTCCGCGGCGTTTACAAGGCCTATGACAACGGAACCAAGGCCTTAAACGACGTTAACCTTAAAATATACAAGGGCGAATTTGTCTTTGTGGTGGGTGCCTCCGGCGCCGGAAAGAGCACCTTTATAAAAATGATAATGCACGAGGAAAAGCCCAACGCAGGCGAAATCGTGGTTGGAAATTATAAAATGTCGCGGCTCAAATCCCGCGATGTCCCGAAACTCCGCCGCACCATGGGCATCGTTTTCCAGGATTTCCGTCTTATAAAGGATAAAACGGTATTTGAAAACGTGGCCTTTGCCATGCATATAGTGGGAGCCTCCAAAAGGGAGATACGCCGCAGAGTTTCCTACACGCTGAACATCGTGGGCCTCACCGAAAAGGCCAGATGCTATCCCACCGAGCTTTCGGGCGGTGAACAGCAGCGTGTGGCTCTCGCCCGCGCCCTTGTCAACAATCCCGCCATGATACTTGCCGACGAGCCCACCGGAAACGTCGACCCCAATATGTCTTATGAAATCGTTTCGCTGCTCAACGAAATTAACAAGCGCGGCACCACCATCATAATGGTCACCCACGAGCATCATCTCGTCCGCGACTTCGGCCACCGCGTCATAATGATCGAGGGCGGTTCGGTTGTCGCCGACAACGAAATAGAGCCGGTCATAGTAAATCCCGAGGACATTGCCGAAAAGGCCTCCATGTTCACCCACGACGCCGCCGAGTCGATACATATTCCCTCCGAAATAATCATGGAGGACAAACAGCCCGACATCGAAAACGCAGGCGAGCATGACCTTATGTCCCTTGTTTCGGAATTTGCACCCGAAAAGCCGAAAAATGACGGCAAAACGCCTCTTTCCGCGGCCGAACCCAAGGAAGAAGTCCCCCCCGCACAGCCCGAGGAGGAGCACACTCCCCTGCTTTCCTTTGCAGACGCGATCGACGCCTTTACAAAACAGTCGGACGACAGCCAAAACCCCGGAGAGGAGGGCGACCGTCAATGAAATTCAGAACCTTCCGTTATCTTCTTTCCGAAGGCTTTAAAAACGTCTGGTCACACAGACTCATGTCCATCGCCTCTTCCGGCGTGCTCATGGCCTGCATGCTTATGATAGGAATTGTTTTTTCCCTTTCGGCCAACATCGACAACTATGTTTCGGAAATTCAGCAAAACGCCGTGGTCATGGTGTTTTTCAAGGACGATATGTCCCGTGACGACGCCCTTGCCGCCTCCGAAGCCATAAAAAATCTCGACAACATAAACGATGTCAAGTTTGTGTCCAAAGAGGACGGACTTTCCTCTCAGGAGGACTCCATGGGAGAGGAATATAAAGAGATTTTCGCCATTCTTCAGGACGACAATCCCCTTCCCGACGGCGCTCAGGTCACCATTGACGACCTTGAAAAATACAATCAGACGGTGGAGGAAATCCGCGGAGTCAGCGGTGTGGACATCATCCGCCAGCGCGGCGATTATGTGGACAAGCTCGTTTCCATACGCTCGGCCATAAGCATAATCGGCACGGGAGTTATCCTGCTTCTTCTCATCATCTCCCTCGCCATAGTTTCCAACACCATAAAGATAACCATGTTCACGAGAAAGCTCGAAATCAACATTATGAAGGCGGTGGGCGCCACCAACCGATTTATACGCACTCCCTTCGTAATTGAAGGAATGCTTCTCGGTATAATCGCCGGCGTCGTTTCCACCGGCTGTCTCTACTTTATCTATAAGCTTGCCGAACAGACCCTTATGAGCTCGTTTACCGGGCTCGGAGCCTTTGTCCCCTTCACCTCCTTCGCCTTTAAGCTTCTCGGCGGATTTATCGTGATGGGCGCCCTGGTCGGTTCCCTCGGCAGCGCAATTTCAATAGGAAAATATCTAAGACACGAAGGGAGCGAGTTCAATGCAATCTTCTAAACACAAATTTTTAAAGCCGCTTGTTTCGGGCATGTTGACCCTTGCCCTTGTTCTGACCTGCTTTTCTTCCAATCTCATGACGGTCGGTGCGGCAAGCTACCGCGACAAAATCAACGACCTTGAAAGCAAACAGCAGAAGGTCAAGGAACAGATAGACAGCCTTAAAAGCGACATAAGCGACCAGGAGGCGCTCAAAAGCGCCCTTCAGGAGGACATAGACAACGTCCAGGCGCAAATCGACATTTACAACGACCAGCTCACCGAGGTGGAAAGCCGCCTTGCCGACATCGAGGCTCAGAAGGCTCAGAAACAGGCCGACCTCGAGTCCACAAAACAGACCTTTATGACAAGACTCCGCGCCATGTATGTCTCGGGCGACAATTCCATGCTGAACGTGCTGCTTTCGGCCAACGATTTCGGCGATTTTCTTTACAGAGATCAGCTGCTTTCCAGCGTCACCGATCACGACAATGCCATTATGGAACAGCTTAAATCCGACATTTCGGCCGTTGAAGAACTTGAAAATCAGGCCAACGCCGAAAAAGAGGAAATCAGCGCCATAAAGGCCGAGGTCGACGCCAAAAGACAGGAGCTGGGCGACCGCATGAAGGAGCTCAATTCCGTCATTTCCGACCTTGAGGGTCAAAAATCAGGCCTTGAAGATCAGCTTGCCGAATATTCGGCCGCCATCGACGAATTCGAGGCGAAAATTCAGGCCGAGGCCGCAGCGGCAGCCGCAGCCGCAAACAACAATAAAAATAACAACAGCAACAGCGGAAGCAATTCCTCGGGAAGCGTCATTTCCAAGCCCAATTCAAGCGGATGGGTGTGGCCCTGCCCCGGATTTTACTACATCTCGTCCTATGTCGGCCCCCGTTGGGGAAGAACCCACAACGGTCTTGACATCGCCGGCAGCAACATCTACGGTCAGCCCATAGTCGCCGCAAGAGCCGGCACGGTTATCGACGCCGGTTGGAACAGCGGCGGATACGGCAACTATGTCATGATAAACCACGGCGACGGCTTTATCACAATCTACGGACATATGTCAAGCGTCGCGTCCTACACCGGCCAGTCGGTCTCGGCGGGTCAGGTTATCGGATACGTCGGCAACACCGGACGCTCCACCGGGCCGCACCTTCATTTTGAGGTTCGCCTTAACGGCAGCGTCGAGGACCCCCTTGATTTCGTAAGCCGCTGATAAAATCTCGGATTATCCCAAAAATTATACCGACAGTATAAAATTTTCTCCTCTTGAGAGCGAAATTTTGACTGTCGGTAATTTTTTTTGAATTTTTTATGTCTTTTCCGTTGTATTCCGAAAGCAAATATGATATAATCTCTTTATATAAAAAAGTCTTTGGTATTAGACAAACAGACAGAGGTGTATACATTGGATTTCTTATCTAATCTTATCAACGGTTTGAGCCTCGGAAGCATTTATGCGGTTATCGCCCTCGGTTATACCATGGTTTACGGTATTGCCAAAATGCTTAACTTCGCTCACGGCGATGTAATAATGGTCGGCGGATACATAGTTTTCTCGGCCACCTCCTACGCCGGTTTGAACCCCTATGTTGCGGTTCTCATTTCCATTATTTTCTGCACGCTGCTCGGTATGACCATTGAACGCGTGGCCTATAAGCCGCTGAGAAATGCGTCTCCCCTCGCCGTTCTCATAACGGCCATCGGCGTCAGCTACCTGCTTCAGAACCTTGCCCTTCTCGTTTTCGGAGCCCAGCCCAAAAACTTCACTTCGGTGGTTCCCCTCGATTCGGTCAAGCTTTTCGACGGACGGCTCACCATTTCGGGCGAGGCTATCGTCACCATTGCCGTGACCGTCATCATCATGGTCGCCCTTATGCTTTTCATCAACAAAACCCGCCCGGGCAACGCCATGAGAGCGGTTTCGGAGGACAGGGGCGCGGCTCAGCTCATGGGCGTTAACGTCAACGGCACCATTGCTCTGACCTTTGCAATCGGCTCGGGTCTTGCCGCAATCGCCGGCGTTCTGCTTTGCTCGACATATTCCAACCTCACCTCCACCACCGGCGCCATGCCCGGAATCAAGGCCTTTGTTGCGGCCGTTTTCGGCGGTATCGGCTCCATTCCCGGCGCCATGATCGGCGGAGTTCTCATCGGTATAATCGAAATTCTGGGACGTGCCTACATTTCCTCCCAGATGGCCGACGCCATTGTTTTTGCCGTACTTATCCTCGTGCTTGTCATTAAGCCCACCGGTATTCTCGGCAAGAAGATTGACGAAAAGGTTTAAGGAGGTCGGAAGTCTTGAAAACCAAATCATTAAAGCCATACACAAAAAGCAACTTTATAACCTACGGAATTCTCATCGTGGCCTTTGCGGTCATGCAGACGCTCGCCTCGGCAGGGGCGCTGAGCAGTATGCTCACCGGACTGCTTGTTCCCATTTGTATGTACATCATTCTCGCCGTCTCTCTTAACCTGACGGTGGGTATTCTCGGAGAGCTGAGCCTCGGCCATGCGGGATTTATGTGCGTCGGAGCTTACACAAGCTCGATTTTCTCGGTGGTCATGCAAAATGCCATTCCCGAGAGCTACATAAGATTTCCCATTGCCCTGCTCATCGGAGGCCTTTGCGCCGCCGTTTTCGGAGTTCTCATCGGAATTCCCGTTCTCCGTCTCAAGGGCGACTATCTTGCAATCGTCACCCTCGCTTTCGGCGAAATAATTCAGAATTTTGCCAAATCGATTTACCTGGGATATGACGAAAACGGCGTTCACGCCTCCCTCACCTCGGCCACCGACATGGGACTCGATCAGGTAAACGGCACCCTGCTTATAAACGGCCCGCAGGGCATTGAGGGCACTCCCCACGATTCCAATTTCGTCGTCGGATTCATCCTCGTTTTCCTGACCGTCGTTATCTGCCTCAACTTTATCCATTCCCGTTCGGGACGCGCCGTCATGGCCATTCGCGACAACAGAATCGCCGCCGAGGCCACCGGCATAAACATCACCAAATATAAGCTCATCGCCTTCGGAATTTCGGCCTTCCTTGCCGGAATCGCCGGTGTGCTTTATTCCCACAACCTGAGCATTCTGGCCGCCTCCTCCAAAAACTTCGGATATAATATGTCCATCATGATTTTGGTCTTTGTGGTGCTCGGCGGAATGGGCAACATCCGCGGTTCGATAATCGCCGCCACCGTTCTGACGCTGCTTCCCGAGGTGCTCCGCGAGGTTGCCGACTACCGTATGCTTATATACGCGCTGGCCCTCATAATCATGATGATATTCACCTCCAACGACACTCTCATAGCTTATCGCCAGAGATTTTTCGCTTGGATAAAGAAATTCTTTGCAAAGGGCAAAAAAGAAAAGGAGGCGGCTGATAATGTCAATGCTTAAAATAACCAATCTGGGCATTTCCTTCGGCGGTCTTCGCGCCGTTGACGATTTTAACATCGAAATCGAAAAGGGCGAGCTCTACGGCCTTATCGGACCCAACGGCGCCGGAAAAACCACGGTTTTCAACCTGCTCACCGGCGTTTATAAGCCCACCGACGGCACAATAATTCTCGACGGCAAGGACATAACCGGCAAGTCGACCATAGAAATCAACAAGGCCGGAATTGCCCGTACATTCCAAAACATCCGCCTTTTCAAGCAGATGTCGGTGCTTGACAACGTCAAGGTGGGACTTCACAACAAATACCGCTATTCGGTGGCCACGGGAATTCTCCGTCTGCCGAAATTCTTCAAAACCGAAAAGCAAATGGACGAAGAGGCGCTTGAGCTTCTGAAGGTTTTCGACCTTGATAAGGAGGCCTCCTATCTCGCCTCCAACCTTCCCTACGGAAAGCAGAGAAAGCTCGAAATCGCCCGTGCTCTCGCCACCCAGCCCAAACTCCTGCTCCTTGACGAGCCGGCCGCCGGCATGAACCCCAACGAAACTCAGGAGCTTATGGACACCATTAAGTATATCCGTGACAACTTTGACATGACCGTGCTCCTCATCGAGCACGATATGCGCCTTGTGGGCGGAATATGCGAAAGACTGACCGTGCTCAACTTCGGTCAGGAGCTTGCCAGCGGCGCAACCTCCGACGTTCTTTCAAACCCCGAAGTAATCACCGCATATTTAGGAGAATAGGAGGAGAAAATCATGGCAATGCTTGAAGTACGCGACCTTGAAGTTTATTACGGCGTTATCAAGGCTATCAAGGGAATTTCCTTTGACGTTAACGAAGGTGAGATCATCGCCCTTATCGGCGCCAACGGAGCCGGAAAAACCACAATTCTTCACACCGTCACCGGTCTTATCTCTCCGAAGCACGGTTCCATAACCTTTGAGGGTCACAATCTCGTTAAGACCCCGCCCCACAAAATCGTTTCGCTCGGTATGGCTCACGTTCCCGAAGGCCGCCGCGTTTTTGCCCAACTTTCGGTGCTTGAAAACCTTAAGCTCGGTGCCTACACCCGCAGGGACTCGGCCGAAATTGCCGAAAGCCTTAAAATGGTTTACGAGCGTTTCCCCAGACTTGAGGAACGCAAAAATCAGCTTGCGGGAACCCTTTCGGGCGGCGAACAGCAGATGCTTGCCATGGGGCGCGCCCTCATGTCCAAGCCCAAAATAATCCTTATGGATGAACCCTCAATGGGCCTTTCCCCCATACTCGTCAGCGAAATTTTCGACATAATCCGTTCCATAAGCGAGGCCGGAACAACAGTTCTTCTGGTCGAGCAAAACGCCAAAAAGGCTCTTGCCATTGCCGACCGCGCTTATGTGCTTGAAACAGGAAACATAACCCTCGAGGGCAAGGCCTCCGATCTTGCCAACAACGACTCGGTCAAAAAAGCTTACCTCGGAGAATAGTTTCGATTTTATTTTCGGAAAGGGTGTATATTTATGGCAAAAAACGTTATTACCGTTTCGAGAAAATACGGCAGCCGCGGCCGCGACATGGGCGTTGCTCTGTCAAAGCTGCTCGGCATTGAGTATTACGACAAGGATCTCATAAAAATCGCCTCGGAGGAAACGGGAGTTCACGAATCCCTCTTCGGGCAGGCCGACGAAAAAATCAGAGGCTCCTTTTTCATAAAAAAGAGCGGCGCCTATAAGGGCATCGTCGAGCCTCCCACAAGCGGCGACTACACCTCCGACAAGAACATCTTCAATCTTCAGGCCGAGGTCATAAAGCGCCTTGCCGAAAGGGAATCCTGTATCATCATCGGCCGCTGCGCCAGCTATATTCTTAAGGACTTCGACAATGTCTGCCACATTTTTCTTTACGGCTCGGACGATTTCTGCGTCAAAAACATTGCCGAGCGCTATGCCCTTAAAGAGAAGGACGCTCAAAAGCTTTGCGAGCAGGTCACAAGAGAGCGCTCTCAATATTATAAATATTACACCGGCAAGGAATGGAACGACGCCGACAACTATGACCTCTGCGTCGACATAAGCCGAATCGGCTTTGAAAATTCCGTCGAGCTGATTAAATCCTATCTCGACATAATCGGATTTAAAAAATAAAAAAACTCCGCAGATCGGGCGGTAAGCCGGCTGCGGAGCTTTTTAAGCTTAAGGCAACATATAACGAACAAACAACTCAAACAGCGATGAGTGATAAATCAGAGACTTTTTCGGAAGCTTACAATCCCTCAGTCAGCTTCGCTGACAGCTCCCTTTACACAAGGGAGCCGGGGCTGCGGAAAGGTCGATTTCAGTCTTTACACAAGGTTGCCGACGGTACGCAGAAACTTCTTTTCATTTTTCACAAGGTCGCCGGGGCTGAGCAAAAACAGATTTTCGTTTTTTTGTGAAGTACCTAACCCAAACAAAAACCGATTTTATATTTTCTCACCTTGTAAAAAAACAATAGGCCTTGCACATTCAAGCCTTCCTTGTGTAAAGGGAGGTGGCACGGCGCAGCCGTGACGGAGGGATTGTCTTTCTTTTCTCCGTCTCTTTCAATTAAGCAATAGATACAAACAGGATTTTGGCAGAGAAAAATTGTGTTCAGATATGTTTGTTACGGTTAAATTCAAACTAATAATTTATAACCATGCACATGGCTGCGGTTATGATATAAACGGCGATGCTTATAAACTTGAAAGCCTGATATTTTCCCACGGGAAGGCCGTCGTCCTTGACGGTAGCAAGGGCCTTGACAAAGGTCACATAAAGGAAAATATAAAACGGCGCGAATATAAAGCAAAGGTATCCGTTGATGCTCGGTATGAACATAATCGCAATGTTGACGGCTATTATCAAAACCTGAAGCAGCATGGTCACGGCAAAGGCCTTTCGGCGGCTGCCGTTCATTTTTGTTTCCTTTTCGACGATCGGGTCGCCGTATTTATCGTATTTCACGGTAATCACCCCTTGAGGTGTAATATAACACAACCGCACAAAAAAATCAATCCCGAGGTATATATGTCCTTTAAAAAACTTTCAAACAGACTTGCTCTCGCTGCCGAATTTACGACCGACGGCAAAATAATCGCCGACATCGGCACCGACCACGGCAGTCTGCCCATATTCCTCGTCGGCTCGGGCAAATGCCCCTCGGCCGTCGCCGCCGACCTGAGAAAAGGTCCTCTCGAATCGGCAAAAAGCAACATCGAAGCCGCCGGGCTTTCCGATAAAATCGTCACAAGGCTTTCGGACGGACTTTGCGGCATAGGCCCCGACGAATTTGACGAGGCGGTCATGGCGGGAATGGGCGGAATTCTCATTTGCGGAATTCTTGAAAACTGCCCATACAGAAACGACAAGGCCTTTGTGCTGCAGCCCATGTCCGACCCCGACACCGTGCGAAGTTGGCTTTACGCAAACGGATTTGACATAACAAAAGAAAAAGCCGTTTGCGAGGGAAAGCGGGTGTATGTGGTCATGCGCGCCGAATATTGCGGCAAGAGCCACAGGCCGACCGATTTCGAAGCCCTTGTGGGAACGCTCGCCCAAAGCCCTTCGGCGGCAGAATTCGAATATTTTAAAAAGCTGTCGAGAACGCTTGACCGTCAAATAAAAGGGCAGAATCAAGCCGGAGAGGACACCTCGTCCGTGAAAGAGCTCAAACGACAAATCGACAGTCTTTTGAGGTGATAAAATGAAGACAATTGATATTTTGAATTTTATTGATTCCTTTGCCCCCTTTAACACCGCCCTGCCCTTTGACAATGCGGGGCTGCTTGTGGGCAGCGGGGAAAAAGAGATTAAAAAAATCGGCATAGTGCTGGATGTTACCGCAGAGGCGGCGGAATATGCCGCGCAAAACGGCATTGATTTGATTGTCAGCCACCACCCCGTCATTTTCAATCCGCTCAAAAAGCTCGAGACGGAGAGCGTGCCTTATTTTCTCGCAAAACACGATATTGCCGTCATCTCGGCTCACACAAATCTCGACGCGGCAAAGGGCGGAGTGAACGACGCTTTGGCAAAGGCTTTGGAGCTTGAAGATATTACTCCCCTTGCCGAGGGCGGCAGCGACGGCTTTCCCCCGATGGGCAGAATAGGTACCCTGAAACAGCCTATATCCGACGAGGAGTTTGCAAAATTTGTTGCTGAAAAGCTTTCGACAAAAGCGAAAGCGGTGCTCGGCGGCAGACAAATATCAAAGGTCGCCCTTTGCGGCGGCGCGGGAGAGGATTTCATCATGCCCGCCGTTTACGCCGGTGCCGATGCCCTTGTCACCGCCGACGTAAAG
>URYV01000016.1 GCA_900552285.1 uncultured Oscillospiraceae bacterium | reverse complement strand
AGGTAGCGAGTTCGAGCCTCGTAATCCGCTCCATTCATTTTCCGCATCGGCTTTTTGCTTTGATGCGGTTTTTTCTTTTTTCGGGGTGATTTTTTTGAACGAGCTTTTAAGCATCGTCCGCAAGGCGGTGGACAAATACCGAATGATCGACGACGGAGACTGCATTGCCGTCGGCGTTTCGGGAGGAAAGGACTCGCTTTGCCTTTTGGCGGCTCTCGGCGAGCTCAAACGTTTTTATCCAAAAAAATTCACCGTCAAAGCCATAATGGTGGACCCGTGCTTTTTCGGCAAGAAAACCGACTATTCGGAGATAATCGAGCTTTGCCGCCGTCTTTACATTGAGCCCGTTATCAGAACGACTCAGCTTTATGAAATAATATTCGAGGTCAGGCGGGAGAGCAATCCATGCAGCATGTGCGCCCGCATGAGAAGAGGAATTCTTCACGACGCCGCAAAGGCTGCGAGCTGCAACAAAATCGCCCTCGGTCACAACACCGACGACGCGGTGGAAACCTTTTTCATGAATCTGCTTCAGGGCGGAAAAATCGGTTGTTTTCAGCCGGTGACCTATCTTTCCCGCAAGGATATAACCATGATAAGACCTCTTTTGTATGTTTCCGAAAAACAGACCGAAAACACCGCCAAGAAGCTTCACCTCCCGGTCATTAAAAGCCCCTGCCCCGCCGACGGCAACACCGCAAGAGAGCAGGCAAAGCTTTTCGCCGAGGATCTTGACAAGACCTACGGAAAGGTTTACGAAAAGGTCATAGGCGCCCTCGAACGCCGTCACATCGACGGCTGGACCGACGAGGATCCGTCAAAGCTTCGTCAGAAATCAAAACCGCAAAACTGAAGGAGGTCTCCGATGTCGGACGTTTATCAGATATATCTCGAAATTTCCCGCATCGTTCTGCCGGTGCTCGCCATGCTGTGCGCCTTTCTTTGGTGTCGGCTTTATATTGGGACGAGGAAGAAAATGTCGGTGCTGTGCGAGCTTTTTCTCGGCGGCAACAACTCGCTTTATGTATATGCCGCCCAAAACATAATCGGACGTGCAAAAAGCTGCGACATAAGAATTCCCGGTCAGACCGTTTCGAGAAAGCACGCCATGCTTTACGAGCGGGAAAACGGCTGGTTTCTCTGCCCTCTCGACGGAGAGGTGCTTTTAAACGGCGAAAAGATTAAAAAAGCAACGGAAATTTTTGAGGGAGACCGCTTTGAGATATGCGGGCATCCGATAGAATTCCGTTCGGCGCCGAAAACCGTTCCCGCCGCCGAAAGCGAGCCGTCGGGAGCGCTGCTGCTTTTGGTGCTGACACTTTTTCAGCTGATTATGTGCGGGCAGATCTGCCTTCGTTTTTCTTCCGAGCTTAACATGAACATTCCCCTGAGCTTCGGGCTGCTTATTGCCACTCAGTGGATATATTTTGCGGCCACACGGTTTTTTAAGGGCTTTCGCATAATCGCCGAAAGCGCGGTGCTTTTTCTGTGCACCATAGGCCTCGCCGTGACCGCCTGCATCGACCCCGACGACCTTGTAAAGCAGGTTGCCTGCGTTTTCATGGGCTTTGCGGGATTTTTGATTCTCACCGTCATTCTGACTCATCAAAACGTTGCTCTGACACTTCGTCCGTATATTGCCGTGTTCGCCGTGGCGCTGCTTTTTCTCACCGCCTTTTTCGGAGTCAACATCAACGGCTCACGCAACTGGATAAACATCGGCGGAGTAACCTTTCAGCCCTCTGAATTCGCAAAGGTTGCCTTTATATTTTCCGGCTCGGCCGCCCTTTACCCCTCCGATTTGACCTTTAAAAGCCGCCTTGCCTTTCTCGGATTTTCGGCAGCCTGCATGGCCGCACTTGCCAAAATGGTCGACTTCGGCGCCGTTGCCATATTTTTTGTGGCCATGATTGTAATTTTGCTCATGAGGCAGACCGACATTAAATTTGTCATCGCGATTATTGCCGCCGCCGTTGTGGGCGCAATCCTTCTCATGACGATTTTCCCACATATTGCCACCCGTTTCGGCGTTTGGGGGCACATTTGGGAGCAGGCCTCGGGAGCCGGCTATCAGCAGACAAGGACTCTCGTGGCTGCCGCCAGCGGAGGTATTCTCGGGCTGGGAGGCGGAAACGGGACCCTTCACGGCATAATTGCCGCCGACACCGACCTTGTATACGGAATAGTATGCGAAGAATGGGGCTGGCTCATCGCCTTTTGCGTCGCCGCCTGTTTTGCCGGTTTGGGCTTTTACGCCGTTCGCCTTGCAAAGCGATGCCGATCTCCCTATTTTGCCATTTCGGTGTGCGCCGCAGCCGCCGTTATGGTTTTCCAGACGGCGCTCAACATTTTCGGCTCCTCCGACATACTGCCTTTGACCGGCGTTACCATAATGTTCGTCAGCCGAGGAGGCACAAGCCTTGTGGCGGCCTTCCTCTTTATCGCGTTTTTCAAGGGCGCCGAAATACCGCCCAAAAAGCTTAAATATTCCGAACCCGCGGTTTCTTATGAAGGAGGCGGAAAGCACTGAAACAGGTAATTTCACGGTCGACTGCCGTTATCATCGTCACCGTTCTTTTCATCGCAGGAATTTTCTTCTATTATGCACGGCTCTTTGTAAACGGCGGCAAGTGGGCAACCTATCCCACCAACAGCCACCTTTATTCCGACGGACGTCTGCTGCGCGCGGGAGACATAACCGATTCCAAGGGCGTCGTGCTTGCAAGCACCCGAGACGGAGAACGTCATTTTAACGAAAATTATTACACAAGAGTGGCCACCGCCCACGCCGTCGGCGATTTGGAGGGATTTGTGTCCACCGGTGTTCACGCCGCATTTTTGCCCGAGCTTACGGGATACAACGTGCTCAACGGCACATATAACCAAAGCGGAAAGGGCAACGATATGCAGCTCACCCTTGATTCCGACCTTTGCGTCACGGCGCTCCGCAGCCTCGGAAGCCGCGCCGGTGCCGTCGGAGTGTGCAACTATAAAACCGGGGAAATAATCTGCATGGTCAGCTCCTACTCCTTCGACCCAGAGGAAAAATCCTCAAAGGACGAGCAAAAGGAGGGCGTTTACGTCAACCGTCTGCTGTCGGGACAGTATACTCCCGGCTCGGTTTTCAAGCTTGTGACCTGTCTGTCGGCTCTTGAAAACTTTTCGGATTTCAAAAGCCGCACATACACCTGCAAGCAGGGCGTGACCATCGGAGGCGAATGGCTGAGCTGTCTCGGAAACCACGGCACACTCGGCCTTCGGGACGGACTTGCCCGCTCCTGCAACGCCGTTTTCTCTCAGACCGCCGTTGATCTCGGCAAAAGCGCCCTGACAAACACGGCCAACGAGGTCGGCTTCAACAAAACCCTTTATATGGACGGCATTAAATGCGCCGAAAGCAAATTCGACATTTCGTCGGCAAACGAAATCGACACCGGCTGGGCCGGAATAGGTCAGTATACCGACGTTGCCAATCCTTATCAATATATGCGTTTTATGGCGGCGGTGGCAAACGGCGGGGTCAGCGTTTCCCCTCACATTGTCAAGTCGATAACCACTCCCGACGGGGTGGAAATCCGCGGAGAAAACCGCTCGGAGGAACGACTCATAAGCTCGGACAGCGCAAATATGCTTAAGGAATATATGCGAAACAACGTAATTGAAACCTACGGCGACTCGTCCTTTTCGGGGCTTGAGCTTTGCGCCAAAACAGGCACCGCCGAGGTGGGCGAGCAATCCACCCCGCACTCGTGGTTTGTGGGATTTTGCCAATCGGCCGACAAACCCTATGCCTTTGTCGTCGTGGCCGAAAATTCCGGCTCGGGACTCGGCGTCGCCTCGGGTGTGGCCGCCCGCGTTCTCCGCGCCGCCGACAGCGTGAATTAGTGTTTTTCGCTTTCCATGAAAAATATATCGGGAAAAATTTTAAAAACTTAAAAAAAAGACTTGCATTTTGCCGCACGTTGTGTTAGTATGAGTTTACTGTTTATTTGAAGTAGAGAAAGAGGTGACTGGTTTGAAGGAAGGAATACATCCCGCTTATGAGGAGACCACCATCAAGTGTGCTTGCGGTAACGAGATCAAAACTCGTTCCACCAAAAAGGACCTTCGTGTTGATATTTGCTCAAACTGCCATCCGTTCTTTACCGGAAGACAGAAGCTGGTCGACACCGGCGGACGTGTTGAGCGTTTCAACAAGCGTTTCAATATCTCCAAGTAACAAACGAAAACGGACCGTTCATGGGATTTACCTTTGGACGGTCTTTTTTTGCCTTATTCCTTTTTTTGCCGCGCTGTGGTATTATCAATAACAGAGGTGATTTTTTGAAGGACTTTTACTACTCTCCCAAGGCGTCCGCCCTTTTCGAAATAACCGAAAAACGCTCCAAATTTATCGCCGAAATACACCCGGCGGCAAACCGAGAGCAGGCCGAAGAATTTATCGGCGGGGTGCGTGCCCGCCACCGTGACGCCCGCCACACGGTTTTTGCTTATATTTTCGACGACGGCGACAAGCGCTATTCCGACGACGGCGAGCCGTCCGGCACGGCAGGCGCCCCCATCATGGATATTCTTGAAAAAAACGGCATATGCAACTGCGCGCTGACGGTCACAAGATATTTCGGCGGCATACTGCTCGGAACCGGCGGTCTTGTCAGAGCCTATTCGGCGGCGGCAAGCGGCGCGGTGGAAAACTGTTCGCTTGAAAAATCGGTTTTGAGGGTCAAGGCGGAAATTTGCTGCGGCTATAATTTATACAACCGTATTCCAAGTATTCTTTCAAAATGCGGCGGCAGGATACTGACCTCGGATTTTTCCGAGGATGTAAGACTTTCGCTTTCCCTCGACCCCTCCTCGGCCGACGGCTTTTCCGACCAAATCACGGAAATTTCCGCAGGAGAAACAACCGTCAAACAAATCGGTACTTTCTATGAAAAAAGTCGTTATTAACAATATTTTTTGTCATTTTATTGCGAATGCACCTTGACAGAGTATTTTATTTAGAGTATTATTTAACGGTAACGAAAAGGAGGATTTGTCCAATGAAAAAACTTATTTCGGCACTTGTTGCCGCCGCGGTTATAACCTCGGCCTGTATTTTGCCGGGTTCTGCTGCGTCAAACATCGACTACCCCGACAATTTTCAGCTGACCAATTTCGACAACGGCATCGGCGACGGCGCCAACGACCAATGGGGAACGCTTTCCGGCGGCGACAACGGCAAATATGCCAACGGCACGAATATGTTCACCGAAGGAACCCGCTCGAGCGGTATATACACCTCCAATATGGACCACGTTTCTCTCTTCCACAACTTTGTGTGGAATGAAGAAGGCTCCCTCATCAAGGCCGAGCCGCTGAGCAACGTTGGCAAGGAAGGCCTCGACATCATCGGTCAGGGCTATAAATATGTGGAATTCGACGTGGCCTCCATGTATGACGTAAACGTCGGTCAATTTTCCTTCTGCCTTTGCGGAAGCACCGACGCATGGCACGGATATGACGCCAACCGCGCAAATGTCGTTTTCAAGGCCGGCACATGGTATCATGTTGCCATAAGGATCACCGATTTTGAATTCCGCCCCGACATCGACTCCCCCAATCCCGACGTTCCCGATCCGAGCAGCTCTTATCAGTATTCAAAGCTCGGCCTTTCCTGCGCTCAGCGTATGCGCATGGAAATCACGGGAGCCATCGACCCCGAAACCAACGACATTCCCGAAGAGCTCTATTTCAATATCGACGACCTTCGCATTGTCAGATATGACAATCCCGTCAAGGAAGACACCATGGTTTATGACCGCCCCGAATTTGTCTATGACAGCGACAAGACCACCCTTATCGGCTATAACCAAAAGGGTCAGACCGTCACTATTCCCGACAACGTGACCGCCATTGCCGACGGCGTTTTTGCCGGCAAGGACATTAAAAAGGTCAAAATCGGCTCCAATGTTGCCGAAATCGGCGCAAACAACTTTGAGGACATTGACGGCATCGTCATTGTAGGAGTTCCCGGCTCCTTCGCCGAAACCTATGCCCAGGACAACGGCCTTGACTTTGAGGAGCTTAAAAACATTGTCTACGGCGATGTTGACGACAGCGGAAACGTGGCCGTAAACGACGCTCTGCTCGCGCTTCAGGCGGCTGTCGGCAAGCTCGCTTTAACCGACGGGCAAGCCGAACGCGCCGACGTTGACGGACAGGCGGGCATAAGCGTAACCGACGCGCTGCTTATTCTTCAGTATTCGGTAGGTAAGATAACCGTTTTCCCGGTGGAAGAATAATCCCTTTTCAAAATTTCACATTCAAGCGGGAGAAATGCCTCTGGTATTTCTCCCATTTACTTTCTTGAATTGACTCGATTATTTTTGGATTTTGTCAGTTTTTTCTTCTGACAGATGTTCCCTATTTTGTTAAATAATCAAATAGAACAGCGCTATTTTTTGTGCATTTCGGCCTTTCCCCCTTGACAATAAGCCGATTTTAATATATTATAATTTATAGATATGAAATGAAAGAAACAAGGAGGTCAACCTTATATGAAAAAAATCATTTCAGCAGCGGTTGCGGCTTCTATCGCCGTAACGGCAATGAGTTTCGGAATGACCGCCTCCGCGGCTAACGATCCCGAAGATTATACAAAAGACTCATTGGTCATCGGTTCTCTTGACACCTATGTCGGTAACGGCTGGTGCCAGAACGGAGAGTGGGGATACCTCACCGCTCAGCAGACCGGTTCCTGGACCGTTGACGGCAAGCAGGTCAACAAGTTCACCGAGGGCGAGGCTTCAAGCGGTATCAGCGGTGCCTTCACAAACCAGCTCACCTTCTTCCACAACTTTGTTTGGGACGAGGACGGAGCTTTCATCAAGCAGGATTCCGACAACCTTGACAGCGTTGGCAAATACGGCGTTAAAATCACCGAAAACGGCTACAACTTTGTGGAATTCGACATGGCCAGTGAATATGACATGGACATCGACAATTTCTCAATTTGTATGTGCGGCGACGTTAAGGCATGGCACGGCTACAATGCCGACCGTAAAAAGCTGAGCCTTAAGGGTCAGACATGGTATCATGTTGTTGTTCCGATAACCGAGTTTGAATACGGTCCCGACGGCGGCATCAACCCCGACGGATTTGACACCAGCGCAAATGCAAAATATGCTCTTTCCTGCGCTCAGCGTATTCGTTTCGAAATGATTGGACTTCACGATCCCGACAACGACGGCGGTCAGCCCGAGGATGTCAGCATCTACTTTGACGGTATCAGAATTACCAAGGGCTCCACTCCCTATCAGGCCGAGACCCTCACCTGGACTCCCGCGAGAGATTTCAGCTATGATCCCACCGACAGCCACACTCTGACCAAATACAACGGCTCCTCCGAGGATGTTGTTATCCCCTCTCAGGTCACCAAAATTGCCGAAGGCGTTTTTGCCGGCAAAAACGTTAAGACCGTCACCATCGGCGAGCAGGTCACCGAAATCGGCGCAAACAACTTTGAGGACATCGACGGTATCGTCATCATCGGTATTGAAGGCAGCTATGCCCAGACCTATGCCGAGGACAACGGTCTTGAATTCCAGGCCGCCTCTCCCATTGTATACGGCGATGTTAACGGAGACGGCAACGTAACCGTTAACGACGCTCTTCTCGCCCTTCAGGCAGCCGTCGGAAAGATCACCTTTACCGAGGATCAGGTCAAGGCCGGCGACGTCGACGGAAGCGGCAGCATCGCCGTCAGCGACGCTCTTCTCATTCTTCAGCGCGCCGTAGACAAGATTCCCAACTTCCCCGTTGAAAAAGCATAAGTAAATTTTATTCACCGTGATTTCTTGCGAGGTCACGGTGTTTTTTTATGCTCAAATATTGAAATCGGCGGAAAAATGGTTTATAATTATTAGGTTAAAAACTTACAAGTCAAAGAATTGTTAAGGAGCTTTTTAAATGAAACTCGGTATTATAGGACTTCCGAATGTCGGAAAATCAACTCTTTTCAACGCCATCACTAATGCGGGCGCCCAGTCTGCAAACTTTCCCTTCTGCACCATCGAACCGAATGTGGGCATGGTCGCCGTTCCCGACAAACGTCTCGACGAGCTTGCCAAAATCCACAATCCCGATAAAATAACCCCCGCAACGGTTGAATTTGTCGACATTGCGGGTCTTGTCAAGGGCGCCTCAAAGGGCGAGGGACTGGGGAACAAATTCCTTTCCCATATCCGCGAGGTTGACGCCGTTGTTCATGTCGTCCGCTGCTTTGAAAACGACGACATTGTCCATGTGGACGGTTCGGTCGACCCCGCAAGAGACATTGAAACCATAAATCTCGAGCTGATTTTTGCCGATATGGAAATGCTTGAACGCCGTATCGACCGACTCACAAAGATGATGAAGGGCGACAAATCGCTTGCCAAGGAGGTTGACCTTTTAAAGGCTCTTTATGCCCACCTTGAAAGCGGAAAAACCGCCCGTTCATTTGACCGCGACGAGGACGGCGACAAGATGATAAAGGAGGTCGCCCTCATTTCCGATAAGCTGGTTATTTATGCCTGCAACATGGGCGAGGACGAGATTGCGGGAAATCTCGAGCAAAACAAGCATTATCAGACCGTCAAGAAAATTGCGGCCGAGGAGGGCGCGGGCGTTGTTCCGGTTTGCGCCGAGATCGAGGCCGAAATCGCCTCTCTCGACCGAGATGAGCAGAAGGCTTTTCTTGAAGAAATCGGGCTCAAGGAATCGGGTCTTGACAGGCTCATTTCGGCCTGTTATAAGCTTCTCGGTCTTATTTCCTATCTGACTGCCGGAAAGCCCGAGGTGAGAGCCTGGACAATCAAGAAGGGCACCAAAGCTCCCCAGGCGGCGGGTAAAATTCATTCCGATTTCGAACGCGGCTTTATACGCGCCGAGGTCATCGGCTATGACGACTTTATGGAGGTCGGCTCTATGGCGGCGGCAAAGGAAAAGGGCCTTTTGCGAAGCGAAGGAAAGGATTATGTTGTCAAGGACGGAGACATCGTTCTTTTCCGCTTTAATGTGTAAAATTTTGTATACGCAAGGTAATATTTAATGAATAAAATGTTAAAATTATCGTTTAACATGAATTTTTATACTCAAACCTATTGAAAAAAATTACCTTTAGCAATATAATTTATACTGTCAAAAATCTCTTAAAGGAGTGTTTATAATGTCATATACCGAAAGAGTTCTCGAAGAACTCAAAGCAAAAAACCCCGGTGAAAAGGAGTTTCACCAGGCAGCTACCGAGGTTCTCGAATCTCTGACCCCCGTTGTGGAGGCTCATCCCGAATATGAGGAGTGCTCCCTGCTCGAAAGACTTGTCGAGCCCGAGCGTACCGTTATGTTCCGCGTTCCTTGGGTTGACGACAACGGCAAGGTTCATGTAAACAAGGGTTACCGCGTTCAGTTCAACAGCGCAATCGGACCCTACAAGGGCGGCATCCGTCTCCATCCTTCGGTAAACCTCGGAATTCTTAAGTTCCTCGGTTTCGAACAGGTTTTCAAAAACTCTCTGACCGGTCTGCCCATCGGCGGCGGTAAGGGCGGTTCCGATTTCGACCCCAAGGGCAAGTCCGACAATGAAGTTATGCGTTTCTGCCAGAGCTTCATGACCGAGCTTTATAAGCACATCGGTCAGTTTGTCGACGTTCCCGCCGGCGACATCGGCACCGGTGCCCGCGAGATCGGTTATCTCTACGGTCAGTATAAGCGCATTACCGGCAACTACGAGGGCGTTCTCACCGGTAAGGGTCTGACCTTCGGCGGCTCTCTCGCCCGTACCGAGGCCACCGGTTACGGTCTCGTATACTTTGCTCAGGAAGCTCTTAAGGTCAAGGGCACAAGCTTTGACGGCAAGACCGTTGCCATTTCCGGTTCCGGTAATGTTGCCATCTATGCCTGCGAAAAGGCTCAGCAGCTGGGCGCAAAGGTTGTCACCATGAGCGACTCCAACGGCTGGATCTACGACGAAAACGGCATTGACCTGGCAGCCGTCAAGGAAATCAAAGAGGTTAAGCGCGGCAGAATCAAGGATTACCTCAACTATCACGGCGACGCCAAGTACACCGAGGGCAGAGGCGTTTGGAGCGTAAACTGCGACATCGCTCTCCCCTGCGCCACTCAGAATGAGCTTCTTGAGGACGACGCAAAGCTTCTCGTCAAGAACGGTTGCATGGCTGTTTGCGAAGGTGCAAATATGCCCACCACCCTCGAGGCTACCAACATCATCGTAAACGGCGGCCTCATCTTCACCCCCGGCAAGGCTTCCAACGCCGGCGGCGTTGCCACCTCGGCTCTTGAAATGTCCCAGAACTCCGAGAGACTGTCCTGGACCTTCGACGAGGTTGACGCAAAGCTTCACAACATCATGATCAACATTCACAACAATGCTATCGACGCCGCAGCCCGCTACGGCCACGAGGGCAACTACATCATGGGCGCCAACATTGCAGGCTTTGAAAAGGTTGCAAACGCCATGATGGCTCAGGGTATTGTCTGATAAATCGGACGACATCCGACCCTATGAAAATATAAAAAAAGACAGTCGTTTCAAATGAAACGGCTGTCTTTTTTGTTGCTCTTTTTTCGCACAAAACTGAACAAAAAAGAGCCTCGGCTTTAAACCGAGGCTCCGAATTGCGTGATATTATTTTTTGCCTTTTCCGCCGTTGTCGGCCTGCTTTTTAAGCTTGTGCTCTCTCCACAAAGCCCAAAGGGGACTCGAGAGGAAGAGCGAGGAATAGAAACCGGCGCAAATGCCTATGCTCATGGGGAAGGCAAAGCTGATGATCGAATCAAGGTTTCTGATCTTGGCAATGACGCAGATCGCAACAACCGCAATAAGGGTGGAGAGCGAGGTAAAGACGTTGCGGGTGAAGGAGCTGTTAACGCTCATGTTAACGATTTCCGAAACCGTCTTGGTGGAGCCGAATTTCTTCTCGTTGGAACGAATTCGGTCGTAGATAACGATGGTGCCGTTAATGGAGTAACCGAGAATGGTCAGCACAACGGCGATAAAGTTATCGTCAAGGGGAATTCTGAAAACGACATAGACAAAATAGGAAATGAGAATGTCGTGAATGAGGGCAAGGAATGCGAACATTGCAGCCGACAGACCGCCTATTCTGCGGAAACGCAGAGAAACATACAGCGTGATGATAAGGGCACCGATCACCATGGCAACGATGCACTTGATGAAGAAGCCTTTACCGACGGTGGGCTTAACACTATTGGAGGTGATAAGCTTAATGGAATTGTAGCGGGCTTCCTTAAGGGTCAGTCCGTTTTCCGAAAGAACATCAGACAAAGCCGCCTGGCTGTCCTCGGAGAAGGCACCGTTAGATTCGGAAGGATCGGCGGGAACCACGGTAACGGTTTTTTCGTTTGCATCCACCGTTACGGTAACCTCAAATCCGAGCACACCCTCAAAAGCGGTTTTAAGAGCCGACTGGTCGGCGCTGTCGGCCGCATAGTCGTAGACAAGCTTGGTTCCGTAGGAATTTACAAGCTCGCTCTGAAGTTTTTCGGCAACGTCGTTAACGTCGTTGGAAGAATCGAGGGTGAATGTGTATCCGCTGAATTCCGAAGTCAGAGCGTCGGTCAGGGATTCCTCAACCGAATTTGCTATTCTCGAGCCGTCGGCGGGAGTTATAACAAGCTTTCCGTCCACGATTTCGGCAGTTGCGTCCTGTCCGATGGTGTCCTTTGCCACGGTCTGAGCCTTGTCGGCCTCTACCGTTGCCTCAGCACCCTCACCGGCCGTGTAGGAATAGGTGAGCACCGTGGGAGGAATTTCGTTGGTGGTAATGGTGACCTGGCTTGAATTGCCGGTCAGCTCCTTGCTGAAAGCAACGGATGCGTCGGTTTTGAGAACGTCGGCAGCAATGGCCTTAACGCCGTCCTCATCCATTTCGCCGTTGAAGGAATAGGTGTAAATCGTACCGCCCTTAAAGTTGGTATCCAGCTTAACACCGAAAATGATGTTGAAAACAAGACCGAAGAGCAGAACGCAGGCCGCAATAATCGCGCAGACCTTTCTGTTTTTAATAAAATCGAATTCTTTATTCATCAGTCTTTACACCTCCGTACAGAGTAGGCTTGCGCAAGAACTTAAAGCGGGAAATTCCTTTAAGCATAACGCGGGAGGCGAAAACGCCCATGACAAAGTTGAATATAACACCTATGAGCAGAGTGTAGCCGAAGGAGTATATCGAACCGGTGATGGAGTTGTTGACCGCAAGACCGGGAATAAGACCGACGGTGTGGTTGTAGAGCCAAAGAATCGGATAAAGAATTTTTGCCCAAAGACCGTCGCTGGGTCCGAAAACGCCCATAAGAAGTATGGCAACGATAATGTTTGTAATGTTACCGTCGAAGATTGCCGAGAAAGCGTGAGCATATCCGGCGTCGATTGCGCCGTCCACCGTTTTCTTGTTATGACGGAGCTCGTCGCGAATGAACTCGGAAGTAAGAACGTTGGCGTCAACGCCCATACCTATCGAAAGGATAATACCGGCAATACCGGGAATTGTCAGCGTGAAGCTGTCCACCCCGCCGAACAGACCGCTTGTGCAGGCAAGCATACCCGCGATCTGACCGAGAAGGGCAATGGAAGCCACAAATCCGGGAACGCGGTATTTTAAAATCATGATGATCACGATGGCCGCAAAGGCGATAATTCCGGCCAGCAGCATAACGCTCAGCGAAGCCTCTCCGAGGGTCGGATTGATAACTCGGATGGTATCGTCAATGGTCAGAGCAAAGGGCAGCGAACCGGCGTTGATCTTGTCGGCAAGAGCCTTGGACTCGTCGGCGTTCTGCATACCGGTTATGATGGCTTTGCCGTTTGTGATAACCGAATTAACTTTAGGAGCCGAAATGCACTGATCGTCCATATAAATGGATATGTACTGTTGCTGAAGCTCGGAAGTTGCGGTGGCAAATTTGGAACTGCCCTCGCTTGTGAGGTTCAGAGCAACATAAAATCCCTGCTGCGCGTCATAGCTGGCGGTGGCGCTTTCAACATCGGCGGCGCCCTGGAGAATTATGTCTCCGTTTGCGTCCTGCTGACCCTTACGGAAGGTGACAAGCGCGGTCTCGCCGAGGTCCTTGACCTCGTCCTGGGGATTGTAGTCCTCGTTATCCGACTGCCACGGGAATCTGACGATTATCTGATGATTCTCGTTGTCGGTATAGATTTCATAGTTGGTGATGTTTTTGTTTACCAAACGGTTGGTGATAATGGTTTCGGCAGACTCCATTTCTTCGGCCGTGATGCCCGAAACCTCATCCTCCGCTACGTCAGGGGTAAAAATGGCCTCGACACCGCCCTGGATGTCGATTCCCCACCTAATATCGTCGGTGCCCTTGAAGATAACATGCTTTGTATCACCGTAGTAGTTGCTCACTCCGAAGAACGAAACAAAGGCGAAAGCAAATATCAGCAGCGCAACAACGACAAAGGTAACTCTACCTGAACGTTTCATTGGCGTTCCCTCCATTTTTCGTCTATTAAGGGCTTTGAACCTTGCGGACAAAGCCCCGAACATAATGTGTAAATTATACCTCTTTTTGCCTAAAAAGTCAATGGTTTTTACGGTTCTTTTTAGCTATTTCCCGAGCCGACATAGTCGACATACTCCTCAAGGCACATATTAAGCTCGGTCATGCGCTTGGCATTTTCCGTTCCTACATATCTGACGTGCCACGGCTCGTATATTATGCCGGTCACCGATTCCTTATCCTCGGGATAGCGAATGACAAAACCGTATTCGGCACAATGGGCCGCAAGCCATTTCGCCTCGGCGGTATTTTTGAAATTTTCCTCGTCGACGCTGTTAAAATCGATGGCAAGGCCAAGCTCATGTTCACTTGTTCCCGGCTTTGCAACGTGACGTGCAGCCTCGGCCACAGGGTCGGAATAGCCCTCGTTTCTCGCCCGCTCGACCCTTGCGTTAAAAAGGGAAACCTGGGTGCTGTGGGGGCGGAAGGCCGAAATGGGATAAAGATTTATACCGTCGGCTTTGGCGGCGTTTACAAGACTGTTGTAAGCGCCCACAATGCGGCTGTCGATTTCGCGTCCTTGGCTGTCAATGGACGTGACCGACGGCTGGACAAAGCCCTCGGGCAGCGGATGGGCCACACTTGCAAGTCTGAGCATCCAATCGCCCGTTTCGGCAGAAACGCTCGCGGCGGGAGCGGTACTTGCACCGGCTGCGGCAGAGGAACCGCCCGATGACGAGGACGGCGCCTTACTGTCTGCCTGCTCGGAGGACTCGGCAGCCGAGCTTTCGCCGTCGGAGGGCTGTCCTTCCTCAGAAATTTCCGAGGAAGTCTCGGCACTTTGACCGCCGCTTTCAACAGAGACCGACGAAACGGACGACAAATCGTCCCCGCCGTTTTGCGGTTTCTTTTTGGCAATCATTTTGACTATGGCAAAAATCAAAAGAGCGGCAACCACGCAAACGGCGACACAAATCCATATCTTTTCGTTGCGCGGTTTTTTCTTTCTTCTTTCAGTCGACAATGATACTCTCTCCTGTCATCTCCTTCGGCTGTTCAAGGCCGAGGATTTTAAGCATTGTGGGAGAAATATCGGCAAGCCGTCCTCCCTCGCGCAGCTTGCAGTCAAGACCGCAAACAATAAAGGGAACGGGATTGGTGGTGTGGGCGGTGAAGGGGGTTCCGTCGTCGGAGGCCATGCAGTCGGCGTTTCCGTGATCGGCGGTTATGAGAGCCACACCGTTCATCTTAAGGGTGGAGGCAACAACGCGCCCGACGCACTCGTCAACGGTTTCGACGGCCTTGACTGCAGCGTCGAATATACCGGTGTGGCCGACCATGTCGCAGTTGGCGAAATTGAGAATGACCATGTCATACTTTCCGCTTTCGATAGCCTCGCAAACGGCGTCGCAAACGGGATATGCGCTCATTTCCGGCTTAAGGTCGAAGGTGGACACATCGGGAGTGGGGATGAGAATTCTGTCCTCGCCCTCGAATTTGACCTCCTCACCGCCGTTGAAGAAGAAGGTAACATGGGCATATTTTGTGGTTTCGGCAATACGCAGCTGGGTCAGTCCCGCCTTTGAAACGGTCTCTCCCATGGTCATCTTAAGCTCCTCGGGAGCAAAGGCAACCTTAACGTTCGGCATGGTTGCGTCATATTCGGTCATGCAGACATAGTAAAGAGGAACAAGCTCTCTGTCAAAGCCCTTGAATTCGGGGTCGACGAATGCTCTGGTTATCTCTCTTGCGCGGTCGGGGCGGAAATTGAAGAAAATAAAGGAATCATCCTTGTTTATTCCCTTATAGTCCCCGAGAACGGTGGGAACGACAAATTCATCGGTGATGAACTTTCCGTCCTCGTCCTTGGTAACATAGGATTTTTCAAGAGCCTCAACGGCACAGTCGGCCTTAAGTCCCTCGCCCTTTGCAATGGCGTTGTAGGCCTTTTGCACTCTTCCCCACTGGGTGTCGCGGTCCATACCGTAGTAACGGCCCGCCATGGTGGCAAGCTTGCCGACGCCAATCTCCTCAAGCTTTTTATATGCCTCCTTGACATATTCTATACCCGAGGCGGGGGGAACGTCGCGCCCGTCAAGCAGAGCGTGAACATAGACTTCCTTTATGCCCTTCTTTTTGGCAAGCTCGAGAAGTCCCCAAAGGTGGGTATTGTGGCTGTGAACGCCGCCGTCGGAAAGAAGTCCCGCAAGATGAAGGGCGGTTCCCTTTTCAAGGCAGTTGTCCATGGCAGCAAGCAGCACGGGATTTTCAAAGAAATCCCCGTCGGTTATGGATTTGGTTATACGGGTGAGCTCCTGATAAACCACGCGGCCCGCGCCTATGTTGGTGTGACCGACCTCGCTGTTGCCCATCTGTCCGTCGGGAAGACCGACATCCATGCCCGAAGCGCCGATTTGCGTGTGAGGATACATCTCGACGAACTTATCGAGATTGGGGGTTTTGGCCGAATAAACGGCATTGTTTTTGTGGTTCGGATTGATTCCGAAACCGTCCATTATTACTAAAACAACAGGTTTTTTCATGATTTGCACCTCGCTTATTTGGAAGCGGCTTCGACAATAGCTGCAAAATCGGGAGCCTTAAGAGAAGCTCCGCCGATAAGTCCGCCGTCGACATTTTCCTTGGAGAGCAGCTCGGCGGCATTTTTGGCGTTCATGGAACCGCCGTACTGAACGGTCATGCCGTCGGCGATTTCCTTGCCGTAAAGAGAGGCGACGGTGGAGCGGATAATTCCGCAAACCTCGTCTGCCTGCTCGGCGGTGGCGGTGAGACCTGTTCCGATTGCCCAAATGGGCTCATATGCGATAATGACATTTTTGACCTGCTCGGCCGAAAGACCGCCAAGAGCGATTTTGACCTGCATTGCCACAAGCTCGGCGGTAATGCCCTGCTCGCGCTGTTCCTTATATTCGCCGACGCAGAGGATTCCCTTAAGACCGTTTTCGAGAGCGGCTTTAAGACGCTTTGCAACGGTCTCGTCGGTGTCGCCGAAATAGGTGCGGCGCTCGCTGTGGCCGAGAATTACATACTCAACGCCCATTTCCTTAAGCATGGGAGCCGAAATTTCTCCGGTGAAGGCGCCGGATTTTTCAAAATGGCAGTTTTGTGCGCCGATTTTGATATTTGTGCCCTTTGTCGCCTCGAGAGCGGTGCAAAGGTCCACAAAGGGAACGCACATGATAACGTCGCAGCCGGCGCCCTCAAGCAGAGGCTTTGCCTCTTCGATAAGAGCCTTGGCCTCGGCGGGAGTTTTGTTCATCTTCCAGTTGCCGGCGATAACGGCTTTTCTCAAATTTTTATTCATCTAAAAGGACTCCTTAAAAGAATTATTTATCGTTAAGAGCGGCAATACCGGGAAGCTCTTTGCCCTCGAGGAACTCAAGAGAAGCGCCGCTGAATAGCCAGACAGAAATTCAGTACCACC
>URYV01000015.1 GCA_900552285.1 uncultured Oscillospiraceae bacterium | reverse complement strand
CGGGCGTTTCCCAGAAGGCGGCATACGACTCCTTCGAGGAAAATATGTTCCACATCATCCGCGCATTCCATGTGGCCGGACGCTGCACCGACTGCGGAGAATGTTCGAGGGTCTGCCCCCAGAACATTCCTCTCCACCTTTTAAACCGCAAATTCATTAAGGACATCGACTCCTTCTACGGCGAGTTCCAGGCCGGCGAAACCGCCGACGAACCCCGCACTCCTCTCACCAACTTCACCAAAGAGGATGTCGAGCCCACCGTCGTTTCGGATAAAGGAGGGGACAACTGATGCTTAAAATAAACAGAGAAAAGCTTCCCGAGCTTTTTGCCAAGATTTCCGAGAGCGACGAGCTCTATCTCCCCATCGAGAGAAACGGAAAAATCGACTTCTTTAAATGGAGCGAGGGCGCAGAGGTTCGTCTCGACGAGCTTCACACCAACCGTTCCCCCAAGGACCTTTTCTTCCCCCAGACCGAAAACCTCATGGGCTTTAAGATGGACGGAAAGAAAATCGAAATCGTCGATCTTCGCGACGACACAAAGGACTTTGTTGTTTTCGGCGTGCGCGCCTGCGACGCCAAGAGCTTTGAGGTTCTTGACCGCGTCTTTTTGAGCGACCCGGTCGACAGCTACTATAAATCCCGCAGAGACAAGGGCACCGTCGTCACCATGGCCTGCTCGGCTCCCGAGGAGACCTGCTTCTGCGGCGTGTTCGGAATCGACCCCACCGAGCCTTGCGGCGACGCCGTGACCTATCTCACCGAGGACGGACTTTTCTTCGAGGGCAAAACCGAAAAGGGCAAGGCTCTTGAAGGCAAGATCTCGGCGCTCTTTGAGGACGCCGACACCGCCGAGGTAGAGGCGCAAAAGGCCGCCACCAAGGAAATTTGCGAAAAACTTCCCCTGAACGGTCTTTCTCTTGACGGCTTCGGCAGCGAGGACGTGCTCCTTGACAAATTCAATTCACCCGAATGGGCCTCTCTTTCGGAAGCCTGCCTCGGCTGCGGAACCTGCCCCTTCGTCTGCCCCACCTGCCAGTGCTATGACATACGCGACTTTGACACCGGCCACGGTATTCAGAGATTCCGCTGCTGGGATTCCTGCATGTACTCCGACTTCACCAAAACCGCCGGCGGTCAGCCGAGAAAGACTCAGCTCGAGCGCTTCCGTCAGAGATTCATGCACAAGCTTGTTTACTATCCTGCCAACAACGACGGACTTTATTCCTGCGTGGGATGCGGCCGCTGCGTTGCAAAATGCCCCATTTCCATGAACATCGCAAAAGTCATCAAAAGATTAGGGGGTAAAAACTAATGTCAGTTAACGAAACTCTTATTCCCCATATCGGCGTGGTTACCGACGTGAGAATAGACACTCCCGACGTCAAGACCTTCAGAGTCAACGCTCTTGAAGGAGGAAAGTGCTTTGAGCACATCCCCGGACAGTGCGCCATGCTTTCCATTCCCGGTGTGGGCGAGGCCATGTTCTCCATAACCTCCTCCCCCACGAATGAGGAATATATGGAATTCAGCATTAAAAAATGCGGCTGCCTGACCTCCTGGCTCCACCAGATGGAGGTTGGCCAGGAAATCACCATCCGCGGACCCTACGGCAACGGATTCCCCGTTGAGTCGGCCTTTAAGGGCAAGGATCTGCTCTTCGTGGCCGGCGGTATCGGTCTTGCCCCTCTTCGCTCGGTCATCAACTATGTCCGCGCGCACAGAGAGAACTACGGCAAGGTCGACATTGTCTACGGTTCGAGAAGCGCCGACGACCTTGTGGATTACAAGGAGATAATCGACGAATGGATGAACGAGCCCGACTTTAACGTTTGGCTCACAATCGACCGTGAGCAGGAGGGCTGGGACGGCCATGTGGGCTTTGTTCCCAATTACGTCAAGGAACTCGGCTTTGACACCAACAAAACCGTTATCATCTGCGGACCTCCCATCATGATTAAATTCACTCTTGCCGGACTTATGGAGCTCGGCTTCAACAAAACCCAGGTCTTCACCACCATGGAACTTAGAATGAAATGCGGCGTCGGTAAATGCGGACGCTGCAACATCGGCAGCAAATATGTCTGCAAGGACGGTCCTGTTTTCCGCTGCGACCAGCTTGACGAGCTGCCCGACGAGTATTAAGGGAGGTTTAACTTACATGGAAAAAATGGTAAACGTTTTCCTGATGGGCAAAAAATATGAAGTCCCGTCATCACTTACAATTATGGGCGCTATGGAATATGCCGGCTATCAGCTGGTTCGCGGCTGCGGCTGCCGAAACGGCTTCTGCGGCGCCTGCGCCACCATCTATCGTATAAAGGGAGACAGAGAGCTTAAAGTATGTCTCGCCTGCTCAACCCAGGTCGAGGACAATATGTATGTTGCGACTCTGCCCTTCTTCCCCCTCATTAAGCAGGTCTATGACATCGAGAAGGTTTCCCCCACCCAGGCAATCATGATGCAGCTTTATCCCGAAATCTACAGCTGTATCGGCTGCAACGCCTGCACCAAGAGCTGTACTCAGGGACTTAACGTCATGCAGTACATCGCTTATGCCCAGCGCGGCGAATTCGACAAATGCGCCGAAGAGTCCTTCGACTGCGTCATGTGCGGCGTTTGCTCCTCCCGCTGCCCCGCAGGCATTTCCCACCCTCAGGTGGCCATGCTTGCCCGCCGTATCAACGGTAAATACCTCGCTCCTCATACACAGCACCTTGAAGACCGCGTAAAGGAAATCAAAAACGGCGACTTTAAGGAGCTTCTCGAGAGCCTCATGCAGAAGCCCGTCGAGGAAATGAAAGAGCTCTATAACAACCGCGAGATAGAGAAATAAGGAGGTAAAACTATGTATCCCAGCGATTTTGAAGCATCCATAAAAAAGGTTGAGGCTGCCCGTGAAGAAAACACCAAGCTTGAACCCAGAAGAATGACAGCCGAGGAAAAGGATACCCTCCTTGCCACCTATCATCCCGACTATAAAAAGGAAGAATTCCGTGAGCTTAAGGTCGGCCCCAACAAGGGTGAAAAGGTTCCCACCGAGCTTTGCGCTCTGCTCCAGGGCCACAGCCGCATCAAGGACAACCGCCCCGATCTGTCGAATCCCGACTATGACGTGGACGTGCTGGTCATCGGCGGCGGCGGAGCCGGTTCTTCGGCCGCAATCGAGGCTCATAAAAACGGCGCCAACGTCATGATCGTCACCAAGCTCCGCATCGGCGACGCCAACACCATGATGGCAGAGGGCGGAATTCAGGCTGCCGACAAACCCAACGATTCCCCCGCTCAGCATTATCTCGACGCCTTCGGCGGCGGACACTTTGCCGCCAAGCCCGAGCTTCTCTACAAGCTTGTTAACGAGGCTCCTGAGGCCATTCAGTGGCTCAACGATCTCGGCGTGGAATTCGACAAGGCTCCCGACGGAACCATGATCACCACCCACGGCGGCGGAACCTCCAGAAAGCGTATGCACGCCGCAAAGGACTATTCCGGTGCCGAAATCATGAGAACCCTCCGCGACGAGGTTCTTAACCGCGAAATTCCCGTTGTCGACTTTACCGTCGCCATCGAGATCATTCTTGACGATGAGGGTAAGGCCGCAGGCGCCGTCCTCATGAACATGGAAACCAAGGAGATCCTTGTTGCCAAGGCAAAGACCGTCATCATTGCCACCGGCGGTGCAGGACGTCTCCACTATCAGGGCTTCCCCACCTCCAACCACTACGGCGCAACCGCCGACGGACTTGTGCTTGCATACCGCGTGGGCGCAAAGCTGCTCTATGCCGACACCCTTCAGTATCATCCCACCGGCGCAGCCTTCCCCGAGCAGATTTTCGGCGCACTTGTTACCGAAAAGGTAAGATCCCTCGGCGCAAAGCTTGTTAACGTAAACGGCGAGGTCTTTATGCACCCCCTCGAGACCCGTGACGTTTCGGCCGCCTCCATCATTCGCGAGTGCTCCGACCGCGGCAACGGCGTTGTCACTCCTCAGGGCAAGGCCGTTTGGCTTGACACCCCCATGATCGAGCTCAAGAACGGCGAGGGAACCATCGAAAAGAGAATCCCCGCCATGATGAGAATGTTCGGCAAATACGGCATCGACATCCGCAAGGAGCCCATTCTTGTCTATCCCACCCTTCACTATCAGAACGGCGGTATCGACATTTCGGCCGACGGACAGAGCGGCGTGGAAAACCTCTATGTTGCCGGTGAGGCAGTCGGAGGAATTCACGGACGCAACCGTCTTATGGGTAACTCTCTGCTTGACGTTATCGTTTTCGGCCGCAACGCCGGTCAGCACGCTTCCGAGAAGGCCAAGAGCGTAACCGTAGGCGCTCTCACCCTTGATCATGTTGACAAGTTCGAGAAGGAGCTTGAGTCGGCCGGTATCGACACCGATGTCAAGTCCCCCAAGATTCTTCCCGATTACGCAAGAAAACAATAATCTTTACATTTTTCCGAAGCGGGATACTCTCCCGCTTCGGTTTCGGCATTTGTCGGCGATGTGAGACGCCGACACCACTTATCATTATCAGAGGAGAAAAAATATGGTTTATCTCGGTTCGGTCCTGGGCAGCCTGCTCTCGACCCTGTTTTTTATTTTCATTATTGCCACAATCGGCTATCTTATCGGCGGAATTGAAATAAAGGGTATCTCCCTCGGCACCGCCGGTGTGCTTCTCGTCGCCCTGCTTTTCGGAATTCTGGCAAGCAAGGTCGGCACATTTACCGTCGGTGAAACCGACATCACTCTTTGGAGCGACAACGTCAAAAAGATGTTCGGTCTCGTGTCCAACATCGGCACCGCTCTGTTCGTTTCGGGCGTCGGACTTATCGCCGGCCCCAAATTCTTCCGCAGCTTTAACAAGAGTACAATGTCCTATCTTCTTATGGGCATTATCATAATTCTTGCCGGATTTTTGGCGATGGGCGTTTGCATTGCCCTCGGCGTCGAGCCCGCCATGGCCATGGGTCTTCTCACGGGAGCGCTTACCTCCACCCCCGGCCTCGCTTCGGCAAAAGAGGCCTTTGCCCATGCCGAGGAACAGGTAACCTCCGGCTACGGTATTGCCTACATCTTCGGTGTGCTTGGCGTGGTTTTCTTTGTTCAGCTCGTTCCCCGTATTCTCAAGGTCAACATCCCCGAGGAAAGAGAAAAATTCAAGGCAGCCAACGCCGTTGCCATCCCCGAGCCGAAAAAGAAGCTTAAAAAGCTTGACTCGCTGGATTTCTTCCCCTTTATGACCACCGTTGCGCTGGGAATCATTCTCGGAACAATCAAAATTCCCGGAATCAATTTCTCCCTCGGCTCTTCGGGCGGCACCCTTATCGTCGGCCTCATAATCGGCCATTTCGGCCACATCGGGCCCATTGACATGCGTATGACCAAAAACACTCTGAACGTTTTCCGTGAGCTCGGTCTTATGCTCTTCCTCATCGGCGCAGGCGTGCCCGGAGGAGTCAACTTCATAACCCACTTCAAACCCATCTATTTCGTATACGGCATTATAATGACCACTCTCCCCATGATAATCGGCTTTATATTCGCCAAATATGTTTTCAAGCTCAGCATTTTCAACAACCTCGGTTCCATAACCGGCGGAATGACCTCCACCCCCGCTCTCGGCACCCTCGTTTCGGTTGCGGGAACCGACGATGTCACCTCGGCATACGCCGCAACCTACCCCATCGCTCTGGTTATCATCGTGGTGCTTTCCAAGGTTTTCGGAATGATTTGCGGATAAAAAATTTCGCAAAAAAATTGCTTACATTTTCATTTTGTTTGTGATAAAATAATATTCGCAAAAAGTCGAGCAATTTAATTTTTAATTAAACCGTAAGTCCGGACGTCTTTGTCGGGCTTGCGGTTTTTTATTATCGGAGGAAAACTTATGAAACAACTTGATCTTGCAAACGAAAAAATCGGAAAACTGCTCCGCGGTTTTTCTGTGCCATGCGTCATTTCCATGCTTGTGGCCGCCCTTTACAACATTGTCGACCAAATTTACATCGGTCACATTTCGGGCGTCGACGCCGCAAGCGGCCAGGGCATAAACATTCTCTGCAACGGCGCCACAAACGTGGTCTACCCCTTCACCCTTATCGCCCTTGCCCTCTGCCTTCTTGTGGGAGACGGTTCGGCCGCTCTGTTCAGTCTTTGCCGCGGAAAAAGGGATTACGAAACGGCCGAAAAAAGCATCGGAAACGGCTTTATGATGCAGATAATTCTGCTTGTGCTGCTAACGGTATTCGGAATTGTATTCAGGGACGGTATTCTCACCCTTTTCGGAACCACCCCCGCCGGACGAAAATATGCCGAAATATATTTCGACGTCATCATTCTCGGATTTCCCGCCTATATGTTCTCTCAAGGGATGAATTCGGCAATCCGAGCCGACGGCAGCCCGAAATACGCCATGATCGCCACAAGCTCGGGGGCGGTTTTAAACATCATTCTCGACCCGATTTTTATCTTCACCTTCGGCATGGGCATAAAAGGTGCGGCGATTGCCACCGTTATCGGCCAATATGTCACCCTTGCGCTGACCGTTATCTACCTTTTCCGTTCAAAAAATTTCCGCCTGTCAAGACATTCGGTAAAGCCCGATCTGCGTCTTTTCGGAAAAATCGCGGCGCTTGGAATATCCTCGCTCATAACCCAGCTTTCCATTGTCATTATCATAACCGTGTGCAACAATCTTATCGGTAAAATCAACGACCCCGTTTACGGCACCGACATTCCCCTTGCCGTCATCGGTATCGTCATGAAGGTTTTCGGAATAGTTATTTCGGTCTGCGTCGGAATAGCCCTCGGAGGGCAGCCCATTGTGGGATTTAACTGCGGCGCGGGAAATTTCGGAAGGGTTAAGGAAACCTATAAAAAAATCATGCTCGCCTGCAGTGCGGTTGGACTTGCCGCAACCGCAGTCTTTCAGCTCCTGCCCGATCTCATAGTTGACCTTGTCGGCAGGGGCAACAGCGAAATATACATCGAATATGCCCGCCTTTGCCTGAGAATTTATCTTGTGACGGTGCTGCTGACCTGTCTTATCAAGGCAAGCTCGATTTTTCTTCAGTCCATGGGCGCGTCCTTTAAATCCATGGCAATTTCGGTTGCAAGGGACGTTGTCTTTTTCGTGCCGGCCATAACGGTTCTGGGTCTTTGCACCGGCTCGGTAAAATATATGCTGTGGGCGGCGGCCGTCACCGACATACTGACCGGCATACTAACCTTTGTTTTTGTCCGCGGAGAGTTCAAAAAACTGGACAAATTGAATAATTTGCCTGTTGACAATGTTGACACCGAGTAATATAATTTGAAATGTAAGGCATAGGCGTCTGTGAGAGGAAACCTCAGGGCGTTTGTGCCTTTTTATTTGACAGCCATGCGCTTTTGAAGTATAATAGAATGGGTAGTTTTGGGACTGCCTTTTACAGAAAGCGTTATGTTCATCGAACCGCAGCGAGCTTATTCGCCCGCCAAACCTTTGCGGCAGCTGCGGTTTTACCAAAAAAATTGGAGAAAAGAGGGATTTCGTGAGAGAGAAGTTATACGACACGGCAAAGCCTGTCAAACGGGCTCACGGAGGAGTGAGGGCTCCTCACAAAAAATTCACGGCCGAAAAGGACTCGGTCAGAATGCCGCCTCCCGAAAAGGTCTGCATTTCCATGCAGCAGCACATAGGCGCACCCTGCATTCCCACCGTCAAAAAAGGAGACGCCGTATTTGTGGGAACGGTGGTCGGAAACAGCGACAAGTTTGTTTCGGCGCCCGTTCATTCCAGCGTTTCGGGAACGGTTGAGGGCATGACAAGGATTCAGCTTCCTTCCGGTCAAAAGGCCGACGCCGTTGTAATCAAATCTGACGGGCTGATGACCCCCGACCCCGAGCTTAAGCCCCACCCCGTAAAAACGGTTGACGACCTCATTAAGGCGGCAAGAGACTCGGGTCTTGTGGGACTCGGCGGAGCAGGCTTTCCCACCTACATAAAGCTCACACCGAACAAGGACAAGCCTATCGACACGGTCATAATCAACGCCGCCGAATGCGAGCCCTTTATAACCGCCGACTACCGCGAGGCTATCGAAAACAGCGAAAATCTTATGGAAGGCGTCTTTTTGCTGCTTGATGTTTTAAAGCCCGAACAGATCATCATCGCTGTTGAGGACAACAAGCCCGCAGCCATAGAAAAGATGGAAAAAATCGCAGGCGACGGACGGGACAAAAAGCATCAGGTCAAGATCATGAAGCTCCGCTCCCGCTATCCTCAGGGCGCCGAGAAGGTTCTTGTATACACCGCCACCGGCCGCAAGGTTCCCCAAGGGGGGCTGCCCGCAGACGTCGGATGTATCGTCATGAACATCACAAGCGTTTCCAAACTTTATGAATATATCACAACGGGTATGCCCCTTGTGAGCAAACGTCTGACGGTGGACAGCGCCGCCCTCAAAAAGAGCGCCGAAAACGTCATTGTTCCCATAGGAACATCGGTTGACGACGTCATAAACTTTGTGGGACAGCCCGAAAGGGAAATCACAAAGGTCCTCATGGGCGGACCCATGATGGGCCTTTGCATTGCCGACGGTCAAATCCCCGTGCTCAAGCAAAACAACGCCATAATTCTATTTGCGGCCAACAAGGACTCCTCTCTGCGCTATAAGGAGACGGCCTGCATCCGCTGCGGCCGCTGCGGCGAGGTATGTCCCATGTCGCTTGTTCCCACGGCAATTGAAAAACACTCCCGCCTTAAGGACAAAACGGCGCTCGAAAAGGCCGGCGTGCTGACCTGTATGGAATGCGGAAGCTGCGCCTTTTCATGTCCCGCTCACCGACCCCTCGTCCAGTATATGAGACTGGCCAAAGAAATTTACAAAAGGGAGGCCAAATAAATGTTTCAGGGACAAAAGCTTAATGTAAACTCCTCTCCCCACCTTCATTGCGGAGAAACGACCGGAGGCATAATGCTTGACGTTATCATCGCTCTCGTTCCCGCCCTTGTCATGTCGGTGGTGCTTTTCGGGCCGAGAACGCTGCTCATTACCGGCGTTTCGGTTGCCGCCTGTATACTTTTTGAATACGGCTTCAGAAAAATCATCGGACGAGACAACACGGTGGGCGACCTTTCGGCCGTCGTGACCGGTATTCTTCTCGCCTTTAACCTTCCCGCCACGATTCCCATATGGATGGTGATCATCGGAGACTTTGTCGCCATAGTGATCGTCAAACAGTTTTTCGGCGGAATCGGACAGAATTTCGTCAATCCCGCCCTTGTGGGAAGAATCGTGCTTATGATCTCCTTCCCTGCAAGCATGACCTCAAAGGAATGGATAATGCCGCTGGCCTTTAAATCGGCCGACGCCGCCACTTCCGCGACCCCCCTCACCTATCTTGCAAGCGGAGAGCAAATGCCCTTTTCCCTTCGGGATATGTTCTTCGGTCTCCGCCCCGGCTCGCTCGGAGAGGTATGTATCGCGGCGCTGCTGCTCGGCGGAGTATATCTTTGCGTGAGACGGGTCATTTCCCCGGTCATTCCCTTGGTTTTCATGGGAACCGTCGCCGCCGTCACCGGTCTTTGCGGTCAAAACGTTCTTTATAACCTCATGTCGGGCGGACTTGTGCTCGGAAGCATTTTCATGGCCACCGATTACACAACCTGCCCCATAAACATGAAGGGCAAGGTGGTTTATGCCGTGGGCTGCGGTCTGCTCACCTCTCTCATCCGTCTTTTCGGCAACATGCCCGAGGGCGTTTCCATGGCAATCGTGCTCATGAACATTCTCGTCCCCCACATAGAGCGGCTGACCGCTCCGAAGCCCTTCGGCTTTGTCAAGCTTCAAAAGAAAGCGGGTGAGACCGAATGAACAAAAAGGAAATTATAAAACCCGCCGTCATTCTGACGGTGATATGCTTTGTCGTTGCGGGTCTGCTCGCCCTGACAAATTATATAACCGCCGACAAAATAGCCAAGGCCAAGGCCGATTCCATCGCCGAGGCAATGGAAAGTCTCGTGCCCGGCGCCGAATTTTCCGAAATAAAGGAAAATTCCTATTCGGCCACCGAAAACGGACAGATCTCGGCTTATGTTTTCATAACCGAAGAAATGGGATATAAAAGCAAAATTGAGGTCATGACCGCCGTGAACGCCGCCGACGGCACCATAATCGGCGTTACCGTTACCGGATGTGCCGACGAAAGCCCCGGAATCGGTCAGAAGGTGGGAAGCGACCAAAGCTTTACCGACCAATTCAGCGGCCAATCGGGAACCGCGCAGGCCGACGCCATAACGGGAGCGACATTCTCCTCCAAGGCGGTCACAAAGGCAGTAAACGACGCGCTTGCCGAATTTTCCGAAATAAAGGAGGGCAACTGACATGGGAAAATATTTAAAGGAATTTTCCAAGGGTATTGTTAAGGAAAACCCCGTTTTCCGTCTGTGTCTGGGCACCTGCCCCACCCTTGCCATTTCCACCACCCTTTCGGGCAGCATCGGAATGGGACTTGCGGCAACGCTTGTTCTTATATGTTCAAACACCGTTATCTCCCTTCTTCGCAAGGTTATTCCCGACAAAATAAGAATTCCGGCCTACATAACCGTTATTGCGGGCTTTGTCACCATAGTGCAAATGCTTGTTCAGGCCTTTATGCCCGCCCTTAACGCCACCCTCGGAATATATCTTCCTCTTATCGTCGTCAACTGCATAATTCTCGGACGCGCCGAGGCCTTTGCCGGCAAAAATCCTGTGCTGCTTTCGGCTCTCGACGGACTGGGAATGGGCATAGGATTTACAATTTCAATATCCATAATGGGCTTTATAAGAGAGCTTCTCGGCAGCGGAACCGTCCTCGGACACGCCGTCGGCAACCCTCCCATGCTTGTCTTTGTTATGGCTCCCGGAGGATTTTTCGTTTTCGGTATGATGGTCGCCCTTGTCAACGCGATTTCCAAAAAGCGTGGCAAAAAGCCCATTGAAAAGGTCGGCTGCGAAAACTGCCCCGCAAGAGAGAGCTGCGAAACCGCAAACAATGAGAAAGGAGCCGATGAACAATGACATATTATCTCGGAATACTTGTGCTTTCGGTGCTGGTTGAAAACTTCGTTCTTGCTCAGTTCCTCGGAATTTGCCCCTTCCTCGGAGTTTCCAAAAAGCTCAACACTGCGGTGGGAATGAGCCTTGCCGTTATATTCGTAATGGTGCTCGCCACCGCCGTCACCTATCCCATTTATCAATGGATTCTGCTTCCCAACAACATGGCCTATCTTCAGACCATAGTCTTTATTTTGGTCATTGCGGCCCTTGTTCAGCTTGTGGAAATAACCCTTAAAAAATATATGCCCTCCCTCTATAACGCCCTCGGCATATACCTTCCCCTCATAACCACAAACTGCGCCGTGCTCGGCGTGTGCGTGCTTCACTTCACCAAAGGCTATTCCTATCCTCAGGCGCTTGTCAACGCCTTCGGCTCGGGACTTGGATTTCTCGTTGCCATGGTGCTCTTTGCGGGAGTGAGAGAACGTCTCGAAACCTGCGACATTCCCGATTTTCTTAAGGGTCTGCCCATAACGCTTGTTGCCGCCGCCATAACCTCCCTGTCCTTTATGGGATTTTCGGGCATGGCAAACGGACTGCTGGGAATTGGAGGTTAAGCCATGACAACTGTTATTCTTTCGGTAGTAATCGTTACGATCATCGGCATAATCGCAGGCGTGGGTCTTTCGGTGGCCTCGGTCATCATGAAGGTTCCCGTGGACGAAAAGGCACAGCAGATAAGAGAAGCCCTTCCCGGGGCAAACTGCGGAGCCTGCGGATTTTCCGGCTGTGACGGATATGCAAAAGCTTTAAGCGAAGGCAAAACCGACAAAACCAATCTTTGCGCCCCCGGCGGTCAGGCTGCCGCCGACAAAATCGCCGAAATCATGGGCGTTTCGGGCGGAGTGGCCGAGAAAAGGGTTGCAAAGGTCAAATGTCTCGGCACCTGTGACAAGACCCAAAAGCAGGTCAATTATAAGGGCATAAGAAACTGCCGCGCCGCAAAACAGATACTTGCAGGCGGCGGAGCCTGTTCCTTCGGCTGCATCGGCTACGGCGACTGTGCGGCGGTGTGCCCCGAAAACGCCATTGAAATATCAAACGGAATTGCCTGTGTATCCGACGAAAAATGCGTCGGCTGCGGTCTTTGCGCCAAGGAATGTCCCAATTCGGTCATCGAGGTAAGAGCCCTTGCAAAACCCACGGTCAGCTGTAAAAACACCGACAAGGGCGCCGAAGCACGCAAGGTTTGCGAGGCGGGCTGTATCGGCTGCGGGCTGTGTGCCAAAAAGTGCCCCGAGGGCGCCATAACGGTGGAAAACTTCCTTGCCTATATCGATAACGATAAATGTATTAACTGCGGTCTTTGCAAGGAAAGCTGCCCCAGAAAGTGCATAATATAACCCGACACAAACAATTATAATAAGCCCCTCCGTGAGAGCTCTCACGGAGGGGCTTTGTGTTGTGTTGCTTTATTTACTTTTCAATGGGGAATTTGTCTATCTTACCGACCGATTTCTGAAGAATAAGCAGGGCGTCGGTTACCGAAACGGCATTTCCGTCGTCGGAAACCTTGGCGGCGGTAAGAGCGTTTCCTTCAAGAACGATCTTGCCTACTGCGTGCTGAAGAGTCAGCAGGGCGTCGGACACTTCGACCGAGCCGTTCATGTTAACGTCCCCGAAGAGAATGTCGACCTTATACTTTTCATAATCCTCCACCGCTTTGTTGTAAAGCGCGATGTTATCGACCCGACGGTTGCCGCATTCTTCCTTAAGCTCGGCAAGAGCCTTTGCCGCAGCCTCGATGGGAGCGGTTTTCTGAGCCCAGTTGTCGGCGGTGACCTCGCCTATGCTCTTTATAAGATTATAGGCCTCGTTGACCTTTTCAAGAGCCTTTGCGGCGGTGTCGGCGTCGGGAGTTTCGTTGCCGGCGTCATAGTAAGCCTTAAGCTTTGCCACATCGTCGCTGCCGAGAGCCGAAGCAAAATACATAAGCTCGTCGATTTTGAATTTTGCCTTAAGTCCCTCGCCCTTGCCGTCACTTCCGATGACAAAGGTGGTGCCGACGGCCGAATCAAGAGAACCGACGTCAATTCCGGTGGTTCCGATAAGTCTGAAATCGGCATAGAGATTTGCAATGCTGTTCACGCGGTCGACCACAGCGATAATATTGACAAATCCGCCGCTGCCCGAGGTGGTATAGCCGTTTGCCGAGGTGTAGGGAGTGTCGGAACGGCTGCTTCCGTCGGCAAGATTCAGACGGAATTTTCCGTTTTCGCTCGCAATGGTCATACCGGGATTCATTCCACTCTCCCAGTCCTTGTTGCTCACAAGTGCGGGGTCGCCGGAGGAGGCGTCCAGATCTTTGACCCAGAAGGAAAGGGTAAAGCTGTCGGTTCCGAGATTTTTGAGTCCGTCCACCGTGAGATAGCCGTCCGAAAGGTCGGCGGCGCCGCCGTAATATCCGTTGTCGTCAAAGGTGACGCTGCCCTTTTCCTTGGCGGTAATTACCGTCGGGCGGGAATTTTTCAGATCGCCGTCAAATTTGAAATAGGCCTTAAGTCCGAGCTCGCCCGCGTCGATATAATCCGACAGCTTGACCTTGTCATCGGAGTTGTCGAAGGTCTTGTGATTGCGGTAATCCTTACCGGGAGTTTCAACCTGCCATTCGTTGTTTTCGGGAGCCGAATAGGTATAGCCCTTAAAATAATTGTCAGGCACGGTGTAGTCGTAGTCGCCGCTCTGAGCAATTCCGAGAGCCGCCGCAGTAACCGAAGAAATGCTTGCGGTGGTCAGCACATTGTTTGTGGCCTCGTTGGTGTATTCGCCGGGCACAACGCTCTTGCCCTTGGCAATGTATGTGCAGTTCATTTCTTTGGCCGAGGTTCCGCCGTGATTGGTTCCCACTCCGCCGTGGTCGGTCAGTATTACGAAAAGCGTGTCGTCAAGATAGCCCAGCGACTCGAGAGCGTCATAAACCACTCCCACGTCTCTGTCGACGTTTTTGAGCGCCTCATAATATTTTTCTTTTTGATAGCCGGTGGAATGACCCTCGTGATCGACGCTGTCGAAATGGAGGAAGGTCATTATCGGGTCGTTTTCGGTCCAATATTTAACGGCGGTATTTGCGATTTCGTCGTCGCTGCTGTTGGTCTGAAGATCGACGCCGATGTTGTGTTCGATAACGCCGTAGTTAATGGGCGACCAGTTGACAATGGAACCCATGGTTGCCTCGGGATAGGTGTTGCGGATATACTTGAATATCGAAGGATAGGTCTGATAATCGGGGGTCTCGTTGGCCTCAATGCTTTCGTTGGTATTTCCGTGTCTCTGCGGGCTGACGCCGAGCAGCATTGCCGACCAGTTCTGAGCGCTGATGGACGGAACGACCGACGTGGCGGTGTGGGTATAAAGCACATCGTCGCCCGACCTGATGCGGTCGAGGTTCGGAGTGTCCACATCGGCGTCAAAGGCGCCGAGACCGTCAATGCCGACCACAATGACCCTCTTATAATTTTCCTCAAGGGCGTTTACGTTTGTTTTGGCGGTCAAGGTGTTAAGTCCCGACTGAAGAGTCTTTCTTGCCGAAATGAGCTCATCCTTGGTCACCGAAGCAAGGTCAACGTCCTTAACGGCTTCATAGGCCGATGCAAATTTGTCAAAAGAGCCCTGAGTGTAGGCGGTGTTTCCGGCCTCATAAATGCCGGCAGCCTTGTCAATCAGCTTTTTGGTGGAGGAAACGAGGGGGTCCACAACCTCTGCCTCGGCTCCTTCGACCGTTCCGAAACGCACATTGTCGATATAATTGACATTTTCGCCGTCACGCTCATAATAGCGCAGGCCGAAAATTCCCACCTTGGTCACCTTTTCGGGATTGAAGCCCTCGTTTGCCTTGGAAAAATCAAGAGCCACGTTGACCGTGTTCCAGCCCTCGTGAAGCTTAACTCCCGAAAGAGGAATAAGCAGGGCGTTTTCGTTCCATGCGGGATTGTCGGGCTCGTCATATCCGCCGCCGTCCTGACGGGAGGAAACGACGAGATAGGCGTAACCGGCCTTTTCAAACCAATCGGCCGCCTGGGGTTTCATGTCAAAGGTAAAATACTTCATGTCCGAAATGTCCATTGCGTCGCTCAATTTATAGAGGGCGCAAAAGCCGCCGGTCTGCCACAGCTTTATGGAGCCGGTTCCCTGGCTTTTTTCCGACGTGTCAAGTGCAATTCCGTCGCCGGGATAGTTTGACCAGCCGCTTGTGCTGTCGCAATCGCTGACCATAATGCCCTGACTCTCGGCCGACACGGTGGTCGGAACGAGCACGGTTGTCAGAAGCAAAACCGACAGAAGAATCGATATACATTGTTTTAACTTCATTTTATTGCCTCCTAATGGATAAATTTGCGTTTCGGTGTTGCTTACATATTATATCACCCCGCAAAACCTCTGTCAACGGGATTTTATAACATTTTACATAAAAAGAACCGCGAATTTTTTCCTGCTATGTGTAATATTTTAAAAAAACACTTGCATATATTTTGAAGCCGTGATATAATGAGCATACTGCATAATAATTATGCCATTTTATTATGCTTTTTGTTTTTAATAGCAAGTTTGAAAGGGTGTTTAAATTGAAACAGTATTCTGCAAACAGAATTAAAAATATTGCCATCGTCGGCCATGGCGGAAAGGGTAAGACTTCTCTTTGCGAGGCAATGCTCTATGTCAGCGGAGCCACCGACCGTCTCGGAAAGGTTTCGGACGGGAATACCGTTATGGATTTCGACCCCGAGGAGAAAAAACGCGCCGCGTCGGTTTCGGCCGCCGTCGCTCCTCTCGAATGGAAGGACTGCAAGCTTAACATAATCGACACTCCCGGTATGTTTGACTTTGCGGGAGGTATGTGCGAGGGTATTCGTGCCGCCGGAACCTGCGTCATAGTCATTTCGGGAAAATCCGGCGTGGCCGTGGGAGACGAAAAGGCCTTTGCCGCCGCCAAAAAACAGGGAGCGGCCAAATTCTTCTTCATTTCAAAGATGAATTCCGACAAGGCAAATTTCGACGCCGCTCTTCAGTCGCTCATCGACCGTTTCGGCAACACCGTCTGCCCCATAATCGTCCCGCTTGTGGAAAATCACAAGGTTATTGCCTATGTCAATCTTTTGACCGGAAACAGAGTTACATACGAAAACGGCAAGCCGGTCAAGGTTCCGGGTGATCTTGCACCCTTTGAAAAGTATATAGAACAGATAAACGAAGCCGTTGCCGCCACCGACGACGAGCTTATGGAAAAATATTTCAACGGCGAAAAATTCACCCAAGAGGAGCTTTTAAAGGGCGTCCCCGCCGCCATAAAAGCGGGCGAGCTTGCGCCGGTATACTGCGGTGCGGGTCTGACCCTCGAGGGTGTGGATCTGCTGCTTGACGGGCTTGTGAATTATGCCCCGTCGGCTCTTGAAAAGAGCAACGAGCCCGGCAAAAAGGGCGAGGAAACAGTGCAGCTCACCCCCGACGAAAACGCCCCCGCCGTTGCGGTTGTCTTTAAAACCGTCGCCGACCCGCAGGTTGGAAAGCGCTCCTATTTCAAGGTCATTTCGGGCAAAATCACCCCCGACAGCCAGCTTGTCAACGCCCGCACCGGCGAAACCGAGAGAATAGGCAAGCTCTTTTTCGTGAAGGGCGCAAAGGCCGAGGAGGCTCCCTTTGTCCCCGCGGGAGACATCGGTTCGGTTTCCAAGCTTTCGGGCGTTAAAACCGGCGATACACTCTGCGCCCCCGGCAACATCATCACCGCACGGGGAGTGGATTTCCCCGCTCCCTCCCTTTCCATGTGCATAAAGCCCAAAAAGAGGGGCGACGAGGAGAAAATCGTTTCGGGTCTCAACCGCATTATGGAGGAGGACCCGACGGTCGCTCAATATACAAACCACGAAACCCACGAACAAATCGTTTCGGGTCTCGGCGAGCAGCATCTGGACGTGGTCTGCTCGAAGCTTAAAAACAAATTCGGCGTCGACGTGGAGCTGTCGGTTCCGAGGGTCGCCTACCGCGAAACCATTCGCAAAAAGGTCGAGGTTCAGGGCCGTCACAAAAAACAGTCGGGCGGCCACGGCCAATTCGGCGACGTTTGGATTCGCTTTGAGCCCTGCGACTCCGACGAGCTTATTTTTGCCGAGGAGGTTTTCGGCGGCTCGGTTCCCAAAAACTTCTTCCCCGCCGTTGAAAAGGGCGTCCGTCAGGCGGCCGAGCACGGCGTGC
>URYV01000014.1 GCA_900552285.1 uncultured Oscillospiraceae bacterium | reverse complement strand
TCTTGTTGTAGTACAACCAATCTTGGTGCCGATCGATGATTCATTAGCAAACGAAAAACCCCGACGGGAATGTCGGGCATAAACATTATTTCGTTGCAGGCCACCCGCATTATGGAAAGGGACACCCTCGGAATACGGTTCTTTTTCCAACCGACACAATACTTTTCAATGACCTCGTCAATTGCGTCGAGGTGCTCAAGCGTGCTTTCGGCAAGCTCGCTCATAAAGCCGTCGGTTTCCCAACCGCAGTTTTCCACGGCAAAATCAATAAGCTCCGGAACGCTTTCGTCGTTAAAGCTTTTTTCAAAGACCAATATAAATGCCTGTTCCCTTGCTAACGCTCTTTTCATACCTTAAATTCCCCAAAAATTTATTTGTCGCTTTTCTCGTCCGGCTCCATGTCGTCAACCACGATGTTTACCTTGGTGACGGGGCAGCCGGTCATGCTCTGAACCGAGCTTTTAACGCCCTTTTGCACGGCATCGCACACATCGGGAATTCTCACGCCCTCGCGAAGGGTGATATACATGGTTATCTCCATGGCTCCCGAAATCATTCTTATCTGAACCGGCTTTGCCGAACGATCCTTGACGATAGAGCGGAAATCGGTGGTTCTCGAAGCAAGTCCCTTAACGCCGGGAACGTCCTTTGCGGCGACCTCGGCGATTTTAACTATAACGTCGTCGGAAACAACCACGCCGCCTGCATTTTTTCTTTCAATCGAAGACATAGTGTTCACTCCTTTGAAATTTTACGGTATATAATTACATTCTTTTCGGTTTATTTTTTGTATTATAACACATGACACCGAAAAAGTAAACATTTTTAACGCAAAAATTCGGGCCGCACGCCGTAGCCTTCGACCCGAATTTAAAGTTATAAAATTATGCAGATAAGACCGTTGCAGCCCTCGTTTATCACACGCTCGATGGTTTCTCTCACCTTGCCTCTGGCGTCGGGCGGCATTTTTGCAAGCTTTGCGTGAAGCCCCTCGTTTACAAGGTCGTGAAGGGATTTTCCGAAAATGTTGGAGTCCCATATTTTAAGCGGATCGTCCTCAAATCCCGCAAGGAGGTATTTGACAAGGTCCTCCGACTGCTTTTCCGAACCCACCACCGGAGCAAGCTCGGTTTTTATTTCGGCCTTCATCATGTGTATGGAGGGAGCCGAGGCCTTAAGCCTTACGCCGTATTGTCCCCCCTGTTTCATTATTTCGGGCTCGGCCAGCACCATTTCCTCAACGTCCGGCATAACTATTCCGTAGCCGGTAGCCTCCACCTCGTCAAGGGCGTTTTTGACCCTGCGGTACTTTTTCTCGGTTTGGGCAAGTCCCGAAAGTGTGCTCATAAGCCCCCGCTCGTCGGAAATTTCAAAGCCGCTTTGCTCGGTGAGAATTTTATAGAAAAGATTTTCGGCACAGCTTATCTCGATGTCGACGCTTCCGCTTCCGAGTCTTGCCGATTTAAGCACCGCCGAAGTGATATTTTCGTTTTGTTCAAGCTCCTTCGTGGCAGCGGCGGTCTCCCTGATACGGCGGACGCTTTTGCCGAGATTTCTCACCGAATCAAATATACTGAGTTTCAGCCAATGCTCCGGTTCAAGAGAATTTATCCATGAGGGCATAAAGAAATTTATGTCCCGAACGGGGAATTCATAGAGCATTTCGGTCAAAATATTTTTTATGTCGTTTTCCGAAAGTCCGAGACAGTCGACGGGAATTACCCTGACCTCATATTTTTTCGACAGCTCGTCGGCAAGATTCTTTGTCTCATCGGCCGTTGGGCGTGTAGAATTCAGCAGCACCACAAAGGGCTTGTTAAGCTCCTTGAGCTCCTCGATAACGCGGCCTTCGGCCTCCTCGTATTCCGATCGTTCGATTTCACCTATCGTACCGTCGGTCGTGATGACTATGCCAACGGTAGAATGTTCGGTTATTACCTTTTTTGTGCCGATCTCGGCAGCCATATTAAAGGGAATTTCCTTGTCAAACCACGGTGTTTTTACCATACGCGGCTTTTCGTCTTCAATATATCCGAGAGCACTGGGCACAATATATCCGACGCAGTCCACAAGACGGACCGACATTTTAAGCTTGCCGTCAAGGGTCATCTCCACCGCGGTTTCGGGGATGAATTTAGGCTCGGTCGTCATTATGGTGCGCCCGGCAGCCGATTGGGGAAGCTCGTCGTTTGCCCGCTCCCTTACGTAATCCTCGGAAATATTAGGCAGCACAAGGGTGTCCATAAATCTTTTTATAAAGGTTGATTTTCCCGTTCTGACGGGTCCCACAATTCCGATGTAAATATCTCCGCCGGTTCGCGCGGCAATGTCCTTATACAGCTCTGTATTTGTCATATAATCCGTCCTCTTTTCATTTTTGCCTTTGTAAAGATTATGAACGGGGCATTTAAAATATTACACATTTATCTTGAAAAAAAGGCGGAATTGTAGTATTATTTTTATGGTGATGAAAATGATTAACGACATTTCAAAAATTCGCGAAAAACAGGGCTTTATATGCGACATGGACGGCGTCGTCTACCACGGAAACGAGCTGCTCCCCCCTGCGAAAAAATTTGTTGAATGGTTAAATAAGGAACAGAAAAAATATCTTTTTCTGACAAATTCAAGCGAGCGCTCGCCCCTTGAGCTTCGCCAAAAGCTTCAGCGGATGGGGCTTGACGTGGAGGAAAGCCATTTTTATACAAGCGCTCTTGCCACCGCCGAGTTTATCAAGAACCAACACCCCGGCGCGTCGGTTTTCTGCATCGGCGAGGCAGGCCTTCACAACGCCCTTTACGAGGCGGGAATCAGCATGAACGACGTGTGTCCCGACTATGTTGTGGTGGGCGAAACCCAAAATTACAGCTATCAGAACATTTCAAAGGCCGTCCGTCTTGTCATGAACGGCGCAAAGCTTATCGGCACAAATCCCGATGTCACCGGTCCTGCCGAGGGCGGAACGATCATTCCCGCCTGCCGCGCCATGATTTCCCCCATCGAGCTTGCAACGGGGCGTTCGGCTTATTTTCTCGGGAAGCCCAATCCCCTCATGATGAGAACCGGCCTTAAGCTGCTCGGCTGCCATTCGGCCGACGCCGCCATAATCGGCGACCGTATGGACACCGACATCATCGCGGGAATTCAGTCGGCGGTGGACACCGTTCTTGTGCTGACTGGCGTTTCCTCGATGAAAACTCTCGACGAATTTCCTTACCGTCCCGCCTATATCTGCGGTTCGGTGGGCGACATTTTGGAAGACTGAGAGGTTGAGAGCATGAAACATTTTTTTGACCTCCTTTTCCACTTTAAATTCCGCGAGCTTATGGTCGAGCCCACCGACGACGGATTTATTCAGTTTTTCCGTTTCATTTTCGTGGGCGGGTCCGCCACCCTTGTGGACATTTTTACCGGCTGGCTTTTTGTCACATACATCATAAAAAGCGACGTCAGCTTCTTCGGTCTCTTTTCACTTTCGAGAGACGTTCTTTCGGTGGCCGTGGGATTTCTCATCGGCCTTGTGGTCAATTATATTTTGAGTATTCTTTGGGTATTCAAACGAAAGGACATAAACCGCGTCGCCGAGTTCACCTCCTTCGCCGTGATAGGAATTATAGGACTTCTCATAAAAAGCGGAGTGGTCGCGGCCATGGGGCTTGTGCTCCCGCAGCAGGACGGCGTCCCCTTTATAGTCAAAAGCATCGCCGGAACCCTCATTGCGTTTATATGGAATTTTGCGGCAAGAAAGCTGTTTATCTATAACAAAAAGCCGGAAGAAAGCAAATAAATTTAAAAACGAAAGCCTTTGCGGAGAACTTCTCCGCAAAGGCTTTTTTCAGAAATATCTGTATTTTTTCCGATTGACGGCAAGGAATATGACCGAAATAATAAGCGCGGCGACCTCCGCAACGCAAACGGCCCACCAAATTCCGTCCACGCCCAAAATTGCGGGAAGAATCAGCACCGAGCCGCTTTGGAAAACAAGGGTCCGCAGGAAGGATATTGCGGCCGAAACGGCTCCGTTGTTGAGCGCCGTGAAAAACCCGGAGGCAAAGATGTTAAAACCGGCAAAAATAAAGTGTATCGAATAAATTTTAAAGGCTTTGAGGGTCAGCTCGTAAAGCTCGGCGTCGTATCCCACAAAAATGCTTGCAAGCAGCGACGACGAGAAGAGAGCGGCCGCGGCAAGCACCAAACCGCCTATTCCCATTATGACCGTACTTTTTCTGAGCAGGCTTTTAAGTTCATCTGTGTTTGAAGCGCCGTAGTGAAATCCCACAATGGGAGCCGTTCCTATGGAATAGCCGAGCAGTATCGCCACAAAAATGAACTGGGTATACATCAGCACTCCGTAGGCCGAAACGCCGTTTTCACCCGCAAATTTAAGCAGCTGAAAATTATAAAGCATTCCCACAAGTGAGGCAGAGATGTTGCTCATAAGCTCGGAGGCTCCGTTTGTACAGGCCTTGAAAATCGGTTTGAATTCAAGACGGGTCGCAACAAGCCCCAAGCGGCTTTTATTGGGCAGAATGAAATACACAAGAGGAATAAGCCCGCCCACACATTGGCTGATTCCTGTGGCAAGAGCCGCCCCCGCAACGCCCATGTCGAAAACCGCAATAAAAAGAGCGTCCAACGTCATGTTGGTCAGTCCCGCCGCAACGGTGCAGACAAGCCCCATTTTTGGTCTTTCGGCCGCAACAAGAAAGCTTTGAAAAACATTCTGAAGCATAAAAGCGGCGGTAAAGGCAATTACAATACGTCCGTAAAGTACACTATACCCTTCCATTTCGTCGGTGGCTCCGAGAAAGCGGGTGACCGGCTCCATAAAAACAATGCCGACAACCGATAAAATCACCGCCATAATGACGGTAAAATAAATCATCATGGAAAAATATCTTTTGGCCTTTTCCTGTTCTCCCTGCCCCATGGCCTTGGAAACAAGGGCGGTTCCGCCCGTTCCCACCATAAAGCCCATGCCTCCGATAACCATAACAAAGGGCATAACAAGATTGACGGCGGCAAAGGGTGTTTTTCCGACATAATTTGACACAAAAAATCCGTCGACAACGCCGTAAATCGACGTAAAGACCATCATAACAACCGTCGGGATGACAAACCTGAACAGCTTTTTATAGGTAAAATGGTCCGAAAGCTGAATTTTCATAAATACCTCCGTAAATTTAAGTAAAAAAATAAAAGACCGAATAAGTCGGGCATTTCAACCCGCACCTTATCCGGCTTACCGTTTCCTGTGAACAGCTTGCCTCCGAGTGAGCCTGTGTATTTTACTATATATAAAAATAAATGTCAAGGGATATTTGAATATTTTGCTTGTAATATATATTTGTCTGTGATATTTTAGAAATGAGCATTATGCTGTCGGCATTTTGAGGAGGAGTTACATGAAAATAACATTTTTGGGAGCGGGGAGCACCGTTTTCGCCCGAAACGTCATCGGCGACTGTATGTGCACGCCGTCCCTTCGGGAAAGCACCTTCACCCTCTATGACATAGACGAAAAACGCCTTGAAGACTCCAAAATCATTCTCGAGGCAATCAACAAAAACGTCAACGGTTCAAGGGCAAAAATCGAAACATATCTCGGTGAGCAAAACCGCAAGGCGGCTCTCAAGGGTGCCGACTTTGCGGTCAACGCAATTCAGGTCGGCGGATATGAGCCCTGCACCGTCACCGATTTTGAAATTCCAAAAAAATACGGTCTGCGCCAGACCATCGCAGACACCCTGGGAATCGGGGGGATTTTCCGTGCCCTTCGCACGATACCCGTAATGGAGAACTTCGCACGAGACATGGAGGAGGTCTGCCCCGACTGCCTTTTTTTGAATTACACAAATCCCATGGCAATGCTGACCGGGTTTATGCAGCGATATACCGGTATAAAAACCGTCGGTCTTTGCCATTCGGTTCAGTGCTGCAGCAGAGACCTTTTAAACAGTCTCGGAATGTCCGACAGCCTTGAAGGGCGAAAGGAGCTTATCGCCGGTATAAACCACATGGCATGGCTGCTTGAAATTCGGGACAAAAAGGGCAATGACCTCTATCCCGAAATTAAACGCCGTGCCAAGGAAATGAACGCACGGGAAAAGCACGGCAACATGGTTCGGTTCGATTATATCGACAAATTGGGATATTACTGCACCGAATCGAGCGAGCACAACGCCGAATATAACCCCTTTTACATAAAAAGCCGCTACCCCGAGCTGATTGAAAAATTCAACATTCCTCTCGACGAATATCCCCGTCGGTGTGTGGCCCAAATCGAGGGCTGGCAAAAGGAACGTGACGGCATACTTGACGGCGGAAACATCACTCACAGCCGCTCGGAGGAATATGCCTCCTATATTATGGAAGCCGTTGTGACGGGAAACCCAATCAAAATCGGCGGAAACGTAATAAACACGGGGCTTATAGATAATCTGCCGAGAGAGGCCTGTGTGGAGGTGCCCTGTCTTGTGGACGGACGGGGAATAAATCCCTGTCATGTGGGTTCCCTTCCCCTTCAGCTTGCCGCCATGAACAGCTCAAACATTTATACTCAGCTGCTGACAATCGAGGCGGCAGTCACAAGAAAAAAAGAAACGGTTTATCAGGCGGCCATGGCCGACCCCCACACGGCAGCTGAGCTTTCGATTGATGACATTGTTTCCATGTGCGACGAGCTTTTTGCCGCTCACGGGGACTATCTTCCGAAATACAGATAACCGACCGTCAAATATTTTTTAAGGAGAATTTATATGAAAAAACTAAACGGAATTTTATGGGGCGTTGCCCTGATCGTACTCGGTCTTTTCTTTTCGCTGTCGGCTCTTGATGTCATAGCAACAGACATCTTTTTCACCGGTTGGTGGACGCTCTTTATCATCGTCCCCTGCCTTATCGGATTTATAACCGAAAAAGACAAAACCGCAAGCTTTATCGGTCTTTGCGTGGGAGTAATTTTGCTGCTTTGCGCGAGGAAAATCCTCAGCTTTGCGATTTTCTGGAAGCTGCTTGTTCCCGCAATCATTGTTATCATCGGCATAAGGCTTATTATCGGCAGCATTATCGGCCGGGACGACGTTAAATTCAAGCGCTTTAAAAAGGAGCAAAATTCCAAAAACGGAACCGCCGTTTTTTCGGGCTGTCAAATGAGCTTTAACGGCGAGAATTTTAACGGTGCCGACCTCACCGCGGTTTTCGGAGGCGTTGAATGTGACCTTCGCGGAGCAATTTTCGACGGAGACAAAACTTTACGCGCAACAGCGATTTTCGGCGGTGTGGACATCATCGTTCCCGAAAACGTAAAGGTTGTTATCAATACAACGGGTATTTTCGGAGGCGCCGAAGACAAACGGCATCTCAAATCCGAAGGTCAGTACACGCTTTATATAACCGCAACCGCCGTTTTCGGCGGCGTTGATGTCAAATAATATCATCAGGAGAAAATTATGCTTAACATTCAACATCTCACCAAAACATACGGCGAAAAAAGAGCCGTCGACAACCTTTCAATTCACATCGCCCCGGGAGAAATATACGGATTTATCGGACACAACGGCGCCGGCAAGACCACCACGCTTAAGGCTGTTGCGGGAATTCTCTCGTTTGACGGCGGAGAAATTTTTATCGACGGAAAATCCATAAAAACAGATCCTCTCGGATGTAAAAAACAGATGGCCTATATCCCGGACAATCCCGACATTTACGAATATATGACCGGTATTAAATTTCTGAATTTCATCGCCGATATTTTCGGTGTCGGCAGCAGGGAAAGAAACGAACGCATAGCAAAATATGCCGACGCCTTTGAGCTGACCGACAGTCTTTCCATGCCCGTTGCCTCCTATTCCCACGGAATGAAGCAAAAGCTTGCCGTCATTTCGGCTTTGATACACGAACCCAAGCTCATACTTATGGATGAACCCTTTGTGGGACTTGATCCGAAAGCCTCCCACCTGCTTAAGGGTATTATGAGAGAGGTTTGCGACAACGGCGGTGCGATTTTCTTTTCCACCCACGTTCTTGAGGTGGCCGAAAAGCTGTGCGACAAAATTGCCATAATAAAAGGCGGAAAACTCATTCGCACGGGAACAACGGACGAAGTCAAAGGCGACGAATCCCTTGAGCAGGTCTTTCTCGAATTGGAGGGAGAATAGTGATAAAAACACTTGTCAAAAAACAGCTGACCGAAATTTTCCGCAGTTATGTTTACAATCCGAAAACGGGCAAAAGCCGTTCCAAGGCGGCAACGGCCGGCTTTGTGGTTCTTTTTGTATTTTTGCTTGTTGCGGTAATAGGCGGAATGTTCACCCTTCTGTCAGTCTCGCTTGCCCCCACCCTTTCTTCGGTAGGAATGGATTGGCTTTATTTTGCGCTTATAGGTCTGATTGCCATTCTTTTCGGAGCCTTCGGCAGCGTTTTCAACACCTATTCAGGCCTTTATCTTGCCAAGGATAACGACCTTTTGCTTTCCTGTCCCATACCGACAAAGGACATAATAATATCCCGTCTTCTCGGGGTCTATATCATGGGACTTATATATTCCGGCTCGGCAACAATTCCCGCAGTCGCCGTTTATACAATTGTCATAAAGGCGACTGCCGCAAGCGTCATTTGCGGGATTGTATTTATTTTCCTTATATCGATGATTGTGCTTACGCTTTCCTGCATTTTGGGATATGTGGTTGCGAAAATAAGCCAAAAGCTTAAGACCAAAAGCTTTGTGGCGGTCCTTTCGGCGCTCTTGTTTATCGGACTTTACTATTTCGTGTATTTCAAAGCCGGAAATCTCATGGGAGAGCTTTTGGCAAACGCCGCTCTTTACGGGCAGAAAATAAGGGATACCGCAAATGCCGTTTACGTTTTCGGCATGGCGGCCGCAGGCGACGCCGTCAGCTGTATAAAGCTTACCGCCGTCACGCTTGTGTTCTTTTTTGCCGTGGCGCATATCATTTTCAAGAGCTTTTTAAAAATCGCCACCGCGTCCGAAAAGACCTCTGTCAAGGCATACAGACAAAAGGAAATCAAGGTAAAAAAGCCCTTTACGGCTCTTTATTTTAAGGAGCTCAAACGTTTTACTTCAAGTGCGGGTTATATGCTCAACTGCGGTTTCGGTATACTTTTTATCTTGATTTTGGGCGGAACGCTGCTTTTAAAGGGCGGCGAGTTTTCGCTTGCGGCTCAGACCGAAATGGGGATACCCTCGCAGCTTATTTCGGCCGCGGTTATTTTCGCCATGTGCCTTGTTTCGGGCATGAACAACATGGCGGTGCCGTCGGTGTCGCTTGAGGGAAAAAGCATATGGCTGCTGCAATCTCTTCCCGTTTTGCCGGAAGAAATACTTAGAGCAAAGCTGCTGCTGCAAATTTCGCTGACGTCGATTCCCTTGCTTTTTTGCTCATTATGCGCCGTTTTCTCGCTGAGCTGCGGCGCCTCGGAAAAGGTCATGATGATAATTTTCCCCCAGGTTTTCACGGTGCTGTTGGCGCTTTTCGGCCTTTTTATGGGACTTAAAATGCCGAATCTCAACTGGACCACCGAGCTTACGGTCATAAAGCAAAGCGGATGCGTTGCAATAACGCTTCTTGTGGGCTCAGCACTTCCGATTGTCATGGCGGCCGTCTATTTCCTTTTGCAAAGCAGCTTGGGATTTTTCCCCGTTTTCCTTGCGCTGACCGTTATTTTGCTCTGTCTTTGCGCCGTATTTGCAAGCAGACTTAAAAAGAGCGGAACGCGGATTTTTGCAAATCTTTAATTTGTCCAAACACAAAAAGACCGTATTCAAGCGAATACGGTCTTTAAATTTAAACAGGCAATAGCCTAAGGGCTGTTATTCCTCCGGCGCCAGCAGTCCGTAATTTCCGTCCTTGCGGCGGTAGACCACGTTGATTTCGCCCGAATCCATGTTGCGGAACATAAAGAACTGGTGTCCTATCAGATTCATCTGAAGCACCGCCTCCTCGGCGTCCATGGGCTTTATGGGAAAATGCTTGCTTTTAACAATCTTGATTTCCCCCTCCTCGCCTTCTTCGGAAATGGGCTCGGGAATTTCGGGAGCCACGTCACGCAGCTTTTTTTCTATCCTTGTTTTGTTCTTCCTCAGCTTTCTCACAAGATCGTCTATTGTTTTATCAAGGGCGTCCTCCATGCGGTCGGCAGAGCACTCGGCGCGGTATAAAACTCCGTCCTTTTTAACGGTTGTTTCCACCGTCTGCCATTCCTTCTCCACCGTGACGGTTATCTTGACGTCCGCCTCGTCCCCGAAAATACGCTGAATTTTCTTCATTTTCTGTTCGGCATAGTCGCGGAAGCTGTCTTTGAGATTGAATTTGCGCCCGGTAATCATGATGTTCATACATTTCAACTCCTTGAAAAAGGTATACGAAAAGAAAATCTCAAAATAAATTCTCTTTCCTTGTCTATATAATATCACAATTATTATAAAAAATAAATAGTATTTTTGAAATTTATATGAATTTATTTGCAATTCATACCGAATTCACACATAAATGTCGTTTTATGAGACATTTTGCGATAAAAAACCGTTTCGGACTATTTACATTTTATGTAATTTATGCTATTATACTTACACAACTCCCTCATACCCTATTCCCTTTTTTGTTTTGGCGCGTGCGTTTGGTTTTCATTCGCCGCGCATTTTTTTGCAAAAAAACTCCCAAAGAAAGTCCGGTCGGGCTCCTTTGGGAGTTTGCTGTTTATTTAACCTTTATTTGCCGATGGAATCGGTGCGGTAAATGAACTTGACCTGTCCGTCCATGTCGCTCGAAAGTCCGGTGAAGGTCTTATAATCCTTGGAAACGTCAACCGTCGCCTTGAAGCGGGTGATGAGATTGGAAATTCCGCCTGCAGCGTCGGTCAGCTTGTCAACGCCCTGTTCCTTGAAGGCCTTGAGACCGTCGGACAGGGTCATGCTGCCGTCGCGAAGCTGAGTCACTCCGCTGACAAGTGCGGGAGCGCCGTCCTTAAGGGTGAGAATTCCGTTGTAAAGCTCGGCAGCGCCGGCGCTGAGCTGTGCGGTACCTGCCTTCAATGTATCGGAGCCGTCCTTAAGCTGACTTGCGCCGCTTGATGCTTCGGAAACCTTTTCGGTGTAGGTGTTAAGTCCGTAATAGAAGGTGGCATAGCTGTCAAGCTGAACCTTAAGATTTGAGAGGCTCTGTGCGCCGGCCTTTGCCTTTTCAAGCGCAGCGGGAAGATTTTGAGCGATAAGAGCCTGAATCTGAGCCTCGGTTTGGGTGTCAATGATGCCCTTGACTTCATCGGAAGCCATCTGAGCCGCAAGACCTGCCTCTATCTGAGCCTTAACCTCGTCGGAGGCCATCTGAGCCTCAATCGCGGCGTTTACCTGCTGCTGAACAGCCTCGGGGATCTGACCTGAGGCAACTGCGGCGTCATACTGTTCAACCGTCATCTGTGTTGCGGCCGAAACAACGGCTGCCTTTACGTTTGCCCTTGCAACCTCTTCCACCTTGGGTCTCACCTGCTCGGTAACCGCGGCGGTAACTGCGGCGCGAACCTGTGCCTCGTTAGCTCTTACGGTGTCGGTAACCTGCTTGGTAATTGCCTCTTCGCTCATGGAAGCCACAAGGCTGTCAAGAACGGTCGCATAGTTGTCTATGGTAAGCTCGGGGGCGGTAACTCCCGATGCGGCGATTTGGCTGTTTGCGGTGGCAAGAAGGGTTTCAAAGACCTGCTTTGAACCGCCGTTCAAGGTATCGTTGTTGGCGGAAATTTGAGAAAGTCCCGAAGAAAGGGTCGAAAGTCCACCTTGGAGTGTTCCGGCACCGCTGTCGAGATTTGCGGCTCCGTCCTTAAGCTGTGCGGCGCCTGCGGCAAGCTTGTCAATGCCTTCAACAAGTTCACCGGATTTTTCAAGGAGGGTGCAAAGTCCGTCGTAAAGCTGCGAAGAACCGTCAAGCAGCTGATTCATGGCGTCGCCCAGCTGATCAAGGGAAGAACCGAGATCGTCAAGGCTGTCAAGCTCGCTTGTGTCAACTGCGTTGAACACCTCGTTGGTGGCTATCGTCACGGTGTTGGTAAGGGAGAAATCGGTGACATCGGCGGTGATTTCCACATAATCGGGAATGTTGACCTCATCCGAATCAATGTCGAGATTGGATTTAAGTCCCGGGAAGGCAATTCCGATAACGGCCATACGGTCTCCGTCGCCTATCATTTTGCCGTTGGTGACCTCGACGTTTCTGAAATTGTCGCTGTCGAGGAGCAGTCCGGTCAGCATGGCAAAAGTAACATATATCTTCTGCTGCTGTCCGTCGATCTCAACATATTCATACTGATTGTTTTCATAAGTGTAACGAATGGTAACCTTACCGCTCTTTCCGGCAAGATCGTCGGGAGAAATTGCCTTGCCGTCGAGAGTATAGTTGAGCTTAAGGTTGACGGGAAGATCCTTTGTGATGTTGCCGCGATAATATATATCGTTGCCCTGTGCGTCCCAGATCTTCATGTTGTCGCCGTTCATGGTGTAGGTCTCGTCGCCCTTGACGTTTTCCACGTCGGTAAGACCGCTTTGGTCGTCAATGGTGTTTGAATTAAGACTGTTTTTTATCCAATCGCTGACGATGATTTTTTTAACCGAACCGTCGGCGCCCGCAAGCACATAAACGGTTTCGTCCTTACTGTTTACGCTGCTGTCGGAAGTTTCGGCAGTTTCCACAGCGGCGGTCGTTTCTTCTTTTTTGTCGTTGTTTGCGGCAAGGGCGGTTGCGGCAATTCCGCTTCCCACAAAGCAGCAGGACAGCGCCACAGCAAGCACACTTTTCATCTTTTTATTCATAATGAAGTTCCTCCTTCTCAAATTCGGTTGGATTGCGGCTTCATGCCGAGGGTGGTTTTTCTTATAACCGGGTCGCAAAGTCTGAGCAGCGCCGGCAGAATGAAGATAACGAGAATCATACTGATTATTGCGCCTCGTGCCATAAGCATACACATGGAGCTTATAATGTCAATATCCGAATAGACGGCCACACCGAAGGTTGCGGCAAAAAGTCCCATACCGCTGACTATGATTGAAGGAATGGAGGTGTAAAGCGCGGTGGTGACGGCGTCTTTCTTGGAGGCTCCCGCTCTTCTCTCGCTCTTATAACGGGTGGTCATAAGAATTGCATAGTCGACCGTTGCGCCGAGCTGAATCGTGCTTATGCAGATTGGCGCGATAAAGGGAAGCGACTGGCCGAGATAGTGAGGAAGGCCGAGGTTTATGAATATTGCAAGTTCGATAACCGCAATGAGTATAAAGGGAAGTGTTATGCTCTTTTCCACCACGGCGATTATGACGAATATGGCAAGTATCGAAACTGCGTTAACAACCTGGAAGTCGTGGTCGGTGGTTTCTATCATGTCCTTGGTGCAAGGCGCCTCACCGATGAGCATTCCGTTCGGGTCGTATTTTTTAAGAATGTTGTTAAGCTCGGTTATCTGATTGTTAACCTCGTCGCTTGCGACCTTATACTGAGAATTTATGAGCATTAACTTCCAGTTGTCGCTTTCAAGCACGCTCTTTATGCTGTCGGGAATTATTTCCTCGGGGACGAGAGAACCGACAACGCTCTCCATGCCGAGAACATATTTGACTCCGTCCACCTTATCCATTTCCTTTATCATGGAACGGACGTCCTTGTCGGGCGTGTTCGCGTCCACAAGAAGCATATGGGTCGAGGCCATGTCAAATTCTTCCGAAAGCTTGGTGTTGGCGATTACATATGCCATGTCGTCGGGCAGGCACTCGCCGATGTTGTAGTATACCTCGCTGTTGGTCTTGCTGTATCCGTAATAGGCCGGAACGATAAGCAGAGCAAATATGACAAGGAATACGGGGAAAATCTTGACAAGCTTTGTCGCCATTTTCTTGGTATCGGGAATAAGCGAACGGTGGCGGGTCTTGTTAAGAGGCTTGTCGAATATAAGAATGAGCGAAGGAAGAACGGTGACACAGCCGATAACTCCGAGCAGAACACCCTTTGCCATAACAAGTCCGAGGTCGAAACCGAGGGTAAAGGACATAAAGCAAAGTGCGATAAAGCCGGCAATCGTGGTTATCGAGCTTCCAAGCACCGAGGTGAAGGTCTCGTGAATTGCGACGGCCATTGCCTCTTTGTGGTCGGAGATTTTTTCCTTTTGCTCGTTATAGCTGTGCCACAGGAAGATTGAATAGTCCATTGTGACGGCGAGCTGAAGCACCGCAGACAACGCCTTTGTTATGTAGGAAATTTCTCCGAATATAACGTTGGTTCCCATGTTCAGCATGATCATCATACCGATACTCAGCAGGAAAACGAAAGGAATGAGCCAACCGTCGAGGAAAAGCATCATGGCAACGCAGGCAAGCACAACCGCTATACCGACATATATGGGCTCTTCCTTTTCGCAAAGGTCCTTAAGGTCGGTAACCATGGCCGACATACCCGAAACGAAGCATTTTTCTCCGGTTATCGAACGGATTTCTCTGATAGCGTCCATGGTGACGTCGGAAGATGTCGAGCTGTCAAAGAAAACTGCGATAACGGTGGAGTTTTCACTGTTGAAGGCGTTATACACCTCGTCGGGAAGAATTTCCATAGGCACCGAGATGTCGGCAAGAGAATCATACCAAAGTGCCGTTTCCACATGGTCGACCTGCTCGATTTTCTCCTTTAAGGCCGCCACGTCTTTTTCGGGCATATCCTCAACGATTATAAATGAGAACGCACCCTTTCCGAACTCGTCGAGCAGAATGTCCTGCCCCTTGACCGTATCCATATCACTCGGCAGATAGGTCAACATGTCGTAGTTTATGCGGGTAGCGGCCATTCCGATAAATGACGGTATCATCAAGAGAACTGTGATGATAAGAATGGGCACTCGGAATTTGACTACCGCTCGTGCTAATTTCATAAACTGACCCCTTTTCTATCTTTTTCGTTCTCATTATATACACGTCGGTGTATCAAATAAATATGCACTTTTCATTTCATGTCACATTTTTAGGCAACGGGGCGAATTTGCACAAAATAAAAGAGACAGCCCGTCGGCTGTCCCAAAGATTATATATGTTTGCACCGTTTAACGGTCTCCTCGACCATTCCGCGGCGCAGCTCGCATATGCGGAGGAAATCGCCCTTTATGTCCCCCTTCATGCCGTTTAAAAGCCAATCGTAAACCAGTCCGAAACACTCGGAAGCGTAAAGCGACACAATAAGCCTGCGGTCGCTTTCGCACACATTTTGTTCGGCAAAAAGCGAATCGAGATAACGGGAAACGACATAGTTGCACATTTTCATCATAAACCTGTCGAAAAGATCTCTGCTCGCCGAGTTGTAAATATGATAGGCCGCCTTTTTGTTGTCAAGTGCAAATTTCATGGCAACGTCAAAGGCCTGCTCAACCGTTCCGATTGTGGGAAAGCTATCGACTATTTCCTCGGCCTGCTCCTCAATCATATCCTCGAGAAGGGTCGGCAAATCGGCGAAATGATAGTAAAAGGTGTTGCGGTTAATTCCGCAGTCGTCGGCAATATCCCGAACGGTTATTTTGTTTACCGGGCGCAGATTTAAAAGCTTCAAATATGATTTTTTTATTTCGTCTGAAGTAAATTTCCCCATGTTTCACCTCTTATTGAAAAGCTCCCCCGCACAGGGTACGGAGGAGCAGAAAAATTCAAAACTTATTTCTGATCAAAAATTCCCATAATGTCGGAATAATCGTCGTCATTGTCGGTGGACGAGAAAATATCGTCGAGGGCTCCGCCGCTGCTCTTGCGATGCTTGTCGTTCTCGTTGGGAGCACCGGTGGCAATAACGGTGACGCGGATTTCATCCTCAAGGCTGTCGTCGATCTGAGCACCCCAGATGATGTTTGCGTTTTCGTCGGCCGCCTCGGCAACGATGGCAGAAGCCGCAGTAACTTCTTCAAGACCGATGTCGGAAGGACCGGTGATATTGATGATAACGCCCTTGGAGCCGTTCATAGAGGTCTCGATGAGCTTGGAGGTGATGGCTGCATTTGCGGCAACCTCGGCCTTATCCTTGCCGGTGGCAACACCGACGCCCATGTGAGCATAGCCGGAATTCTTCATGACCGCAGTAACATCGGCAAAGTCGAGGTTGACAAGCGCGGGAATGGAGATAAGCTCGGAAATACTCTGAACGCCCTGACGGAGAACGTCGTCGGCAATATTGAAAGCGTTGGTGAGAGTGATCTTTGTGTCGGAAACATACTGGAGACGCTCGTTGGGGATAACAACGAGGCTGTCGACGTTTTCGCGGAGAGCGGCAATACCGATCTCGGCCTGTTCCATACGGCGCTTACCCTCAAAGGAGAATGGCTTGGTCACGATACCGACGGTAAGTATATCCATTTCCTTTGCGATCTGAGCAACGATGGGAGCCGCACCGGTTCCGGTTCCGCCGTGCCCCAGTGGCCGACGATGGTCTGCTTGAGGTCGCTCTTTTTGAGCGGGCGCTCAAGCAGGGGGTTATCGAGCAGGTAGAGCTGGCAGGCGGTCAGGTAGTTCGCGGCGCGCCAGTAGGCGTCGAGCTGCCAGAGCTCCTGCCGGTTCAGCGGCGGCTTTTTGGAAAGCCGCGCGGCCTTCAGTACGGACATAAAATACTTACCTCCTTTATCATTGCGCCGCCGCGAAAGGATGATAGGTCTCCGCGGCAGCTTGCTTCCGCTTGGTTTCACAGTGACAGGATACCACAAAAGACGCCGTCTGTAAAGCAGACTCTTTCCGCATCTGGCCGCGCCGCCTGTGCCGCGCCGCACAAGCAGGGAAACAGGAATTTAGGCTGCCGAAGGCAAGAGCCTCCGGCAGCCTAAAGGGAGCAATCAATTTGGTTCAAATGGCGCGGGCGCACCCTCTGTGCAAAGGCGGCAGCCCCGCTCACCAGACTCCGTAGACCAGCGCCGTGCTGCGCTGCCCCTCTCTGCGCTCCGCGCGTACAGCATCGCCAGCGTCACGCCGATGACGATGGGCGGCAGGGTCAAAATGCGCACCGTAAGGTGCAGCAGCTCCGCTGCGCGCCCCTTCCCTTCTTTTTTCATGTCTCGAAGCCCATCATGATGCCGCCGCGCTCGGCATAGTAGCTGCACAGGCCCCTGAGCGGATACCGCCGCACATCGGCATCGGGAAAGCGGCGGCGGAGCTCCGTATACAGCTCCAGCGAAAACGCGGCGTTCCCGCAATGCCCGATGCGCACGCTGCCGCCCTTGTAGCCGAGCCGCTCCATCTCCTGCAATAAAAATTCCTGCGTTTTCCTCTCGCCGCGGCACTTGCCGAGCATCTCGAGCGTTCCCTCCGCGCTCGCCTGTCCGACGGCGCGGATGCCAAGCACGCCCGCCGCCGTCGCCGCGAGCTTGCTGATGCGCCCGTTCTGCGCGAGATTGTGCATCGACTCCAAGGAAAAGAGCAGGTGCGTGTGCCGTTGCAGCTCCTCCACAACGCGGTACACTTCGTCAAACGATGCGCCGCCGTGCTGCGCGGAGGCTGCCTTTTCCAGCAGCAGCATCGTCTCCGGCCCCGCCGAGAGCGTATCCACGACGCGGATGCGGCGGGAGGGGTCGCGTTCCTCGCAGCCTTGCTTCGCCACGCACGCGGCGCTGTAGCTGCCGGAGAGGCTGCTTGTGATCGTAAAGGCGAGAACATCCCCGCTCTCGCCGAAGGCTTTTTCCCAGTCGGCAACATTCGGGCAAGCGCTGTAGGAGCGCCCCTTGGACGCGCGGAGCGTCGAGACCATCGCGTCGACGTCGAGCCGGGCGTCATCGCGAAATTCCTCCGTCTCAGTGCGAAGGGTGAGCGGAACGCTGACAAAATCAACCCCATCCAATGAAACTGTATTATCCGCTATCACAGCAGCTTTTTTCCCACTGTTATTCTGCAGGCTTTCCTCTACCTGCCCATCTGCATCATTTCCACGGATAATCTGTGCGGACGGATCTCCCGTTC
>URYV01000013.1 GCA_900552285.1 uncultured Oscillospiraceae bacterium | reverse complement strand
AGGGTGGTGGTATCGTCGACCTTTATGCTTTTCAGCTGACGGCCGTTTTGCCACGTCATGACCATGCTGTCGCGGTAGCTTAGGGGATTGCCTATCTTGTCATAGGTGAAGTTAAATCCCTTGCCGTTGATTCTTGCCGAGGAAAGCTGATCCGACCATTCGGTGTTCGAATAGCCGAAGCTGTCGGAACGGTTGGCTTTTGCGTCGACATAAGTCTTGCCCTGAAGGGCCTGAACCTTATAGAAATTCCGCTGATAAATATTGCCGTCTTTTGAGTAGAGATATTCGATTTTTTCGCCGACGACCGCCTTGCTGCTTTGGCTGCCCTTCGGGATGTTTATTTCCGAGGTGAGTCTGCCGAGCTCGTCATAGGTGTATTCGTTGCGGAGATTGCCCGAGTCGTCGGAGATTCGGGTTATGTTTCCGTTTTGGTCGTATTCATAATTAAACTCATATGACCCGCCGAAGGAATGAGACATGACCTTGCCGTCGGTTCGGTTGCCGACGCGGTTATAGTCCATGGTTTCGAAAACCGATTTATTGCTGCCGAAGGTATATTTCCTTGCCTCCGTTCGGTTCAGCTCATCGAAGGTGTTTTGGACGGAATATCCGTCAAAATTCACCTTGGAAACAAGTCCGGTTCCGTTTACATAAGTGTACCACGAACCCCTGCTGCCGTCAACGGTTTTATACCTTGAACCGGATATGCGGTTGAACTCGTCATAGCCGACGTTTGCGCCGAATCCGTCGCCGCGGAGAAAGCTGCTTATTCTGCCGATCGAATCGTAGATAAAGCTTGTCTCCACATTGCTCCCGGTGGTGCTGTCGCAAAGGTAGCTTAAATTTCCGAAGCCGTCGTATTTCCAGTTGGCCGCGACGAAGGAAAAATTCGAGGCGGTTATCTTGGTGACCTGGGTGTTGCGGAGATATTTGTCATAAGAATAGAGAATACTGTCGCCGTTTCCGTAGACGCTCTTTTCAAGGGTGTTGTTGTCCTCGTTATAGACGTTTTTCATGAGGGCCGTGCCGCCGAGCTTTGTGGCGGTGCGGTTGCCGAATCCGTCATACTCAAAGGAATAGTCGGCGCCCTCGGCGGAAATGCCGGTCAAAAACTGTTTGGTATATGTATAATCCGCCCGAGCGCTTGTGCCGTCGGTTTTGCCCTTTTCGACGACCGTCGAATCGAGTTTGCTTTTTCCGCCGTAGGTGTATTCGGTGGAGGAGCTCAGCCCGTCCGCCTTTTTGACCCTGTCGTCGGCGGTGTATTCATAGTTTACCGTACCGTCCATGGTGGTGACCGACGTTGTGTGAACGCCCTTTTGGTCATAAGTTGCTTCATTCTCGCTGTAAAGACCCTTTCCGTCGTCTTTGGCAAGCAGAGTGAATTTCTGCTGCTTCTTTGTGTGGGCGGTGTAGACATACATGCTCGGGTAGGGATTTGAGGAGGTGGGGTCTGGAGCGTCGAGATGAAGATTTTGCGCGCTCTTTGGCGTGAAGGTGTATGTTCCGTCGGAATTTTCCTCAACCTTCCACAGCTGATCCGAGCCGCCGGTATAGGGTTCCGAGGTCACCTCCGAGCCCGACGACGTGCCGATAACGCTTAAAGCCTTTTTCGGGTAGCTTGAGGGGTGTATGGAATACCAATCGGCGCCGTTTAAAGAATGCTTTATAAATTCGAAGGTCTGATTGTCCGAAAGGTGAGGGGTGTAGTAGGTTACCGCAGCCCCTGCCGAACCGTCGTTGTTTGAAAGGTCGACAGCCATGTTCTTTTGGCAGGTTATTATGTGGTAATAACGCCCCGATGAAAGCTTGGAGGAAATGCTCTTTGCCGAGGTCACATTGCCGTTTGAATCGTATTTATAGGCATATTCTATTCCGTCGGCATAGGTGGCGTTTATTCGGTTTTTATCGGTTTTGTCATAGATATTTACATACCTGCTGCCGGTGGGGTTTAAGGCCGACACTACCTTGTTGTCTTTAAAGTCATATTCGGCTCTTTGCTCGGCAAGGTCCTTGACCGAAATAAGGTTGCCGCCGTCGTCATAGGTGTAGGACGGGGTCGCGTCCTTTATGAGCTGAATGTCGTCGAAATATGCTTCGCTGCTGTTTTTGCCGTAGCGGCAGGTTATCTTTATCTTGTCGGGGGAGAGTGTGCCGTCGTCGGGGTGGCGGACGGTGAAGGCCTTGGTCATAAACTGCCAATCCCGATTGTATCTGTCGAATTTAAGACCGTCAATTGTCCTTGACGTTCCGTTTGAATAGGTTATTGTTATGTCTACGTCAAACTTCGAGCCGTTTGACACCCGATTACCGTTTTTGTCGGTGGTTTTTTCGGGAAGTCCGAGGCTTTTGCCGTATCCGCTTAAAATATATGTGTCGTTTGCGCTGCCTTTGACGGTCACCTCTTGGTAAATGCTTTTGTCGGATTTAAGGTCTCCCGAAAGGCGATAGGAGGTGCCGAAAAGGCTGTCGCTTTCGTTTTTGACATATCCGTCTCCCGATGACGCCGAAACGGCGGTCCAGCCGCTGCTTTGCTCCATGTCGGAATTTTCAAGAAGATTGAGCGAAACGGGGCTATCGGTTTTGGTGAACATGGCGCCGTCGACATAAACCGTGCCGATCGCCGCGCCCTCAAGCACAAATCCCGCCCTGACCGTCTTGCTTTCGCCGAGAGTCACGGTGGTGAAAAGCCGCTGCCAGTCGGAGGAGGGGGTGTCTATGGCGCAAAAGCTGTTCCCCGAAAGGGCCGAGACCCCGTCGGTTATGCTCAGCCCGAATTTTCCGTCCGAAAGGCTTTCGGCCTTTACATATGCCGAGAAGGTGTATTTGCCCGCCGGCAGGGTCAGTATCTGATAAAGGGTTTGATCCGAGCCTTTTGATGTGCGGCTCATTTTCATGGAACGGTTTCCCGCAAAGGCCTTTGAAGAATCGGCGGCATAGGACGCGCCCGAAAGATATTTCCAGGAAGAATTTGCTTCAAAGCTGCCGTTTTTTATGAGGTTTGCCGCCTTGTTCGCGGCATAGGAGGTCAGCAGCTTGTTGTTCTTTGCAAATTTCTTCTCGGTCACAACGGGGGAATATTCGTTGCATTCCACGCCGTAGAACTCGGGGGTCATGCTGCTGTCGGTGAGATATGCGTTGGTTATATAGTCGCTTATCTTTTGCCCGTAGCTGTTGAAAAGACAATGTTCGTAAAATCTGTCGGAGGCGCTTGAAGAAACGCTGCCCGAAGGGCCGGGGTGGGTGAAAAGGGTTTTGTCGGGGAGATATTCGGCCCACATGACGGTTTTTGTCGAGCCGTCGGCGCTTTCGTAAAGAGACTGCAGCTTTCCGTTGGCATATGTTATGCCGAGCACCGAGCTTTGGTTGTTTATTTCGCTTAAAAGCCAGTCGGAGGTGTAGGAAAAGGTAGTTACAAGACCGTTGTGGTGGTTTATTTTAATGAGCTTTTCGTCGGAATATTCAAAGCTCACCGTTCTGCCGTCGGAAGCGGATATTTTGGTCAGCAGATTTCCCGAATAGACAAGGGAGGCCTTACGCCCCGAATAATCTGTGACCGAAACGGGACGGTGGTTTGACAGCGACACCGTCGTTTTCTTGCCGTCGGTATACTGTATTTCGCAAAGACTTCCCCAAGAGTCGAAAACCTTTTTGGTTCCGTCTTTTAGGGTGATTATATATTGATTAGGCGAGCCGGAGGGCAGCTTTAAGGTCATGCCGCGTCCCGCCTCGTCGCAAAGCTCGGCTCCGGCCGTTTCTTCGACAAAATATATTTCGGTTCCGTCCTCGTCACGGTATCTTACTTTATACTTTTCCGCAAGACCGTTGCCCGAAACGAGAGATACCGTTTCGCAAATGTTGAGCGACCAGCCCTTTCCGAAACCGTTTTGGACTCCCTTAAAGGAGGTGTCGTTGACGTGCTTAATGTCGACGCCGGGGAAATTGCCGCCGAAAGCGATGTCGTCGGTGATGTGGGTGACCTTGCCGGTGTATTCGTTGAAATAGCTTGTCCCCGAGTGGCCCGAGTCATAGCTTTTGTACGAATTGAAGTCGTTGAGCCCGTTTGTGTTTAGGTAAACAATCATAAGCTGCGGACGGTAATTCTTATATGCCGAGCCTGCGTCCTTGGAGATGTATCTTCTGGCGTTGCCGTTGTTCTCGTATTTGTCGGCGACAAACATAATGCCGTTGTTGCTTTCGCCTTCATACCATGCTTTGACGGCGCGGGTGATGTCGAAGGTGTCCCACCCCGCCGTGAGACATTCGACTTCCTTTGTGTCCATATATGCCGCGTCGTATGCCGTGTTGAAATTTATCGAGCCGTTGGTCCAGCTGCCGGTGATTCGGTGTGCGTTTATGCGGTATTTGGTGCCCTTTATGCCCACAAGGCTGTTGCCGCTGCTGTCGCAGTTTCCGTACTGACAAAGCCCCATGTATGCTTCGCAGACCTTATCCCCCTCGCGAAGGGCGGGGAGACTGTATTTTATATAGGTTTTCGCCTTGGCTCTTTTGTCTCCGCCCTCGGTTATTTCTCCCACATACATGTGCTCGGTGGTGGTGTTTTTGCCGAGGGTGCCGTCGGTCTTTTTGTATACATATCCGCTGGAAAAGCCCTCCTGATAGGTTACTTCGGTTTGAACAACCGGGTCGATAACGATCGGAAAGGCTCTTTTGCCGTCGCTTATCCACTCTTTGCTTGGAACAAGCGTCAGGATATATTCGTTTTTGTTTTTTCCATGAGAAAGGCCGAGGGATACGTTTTCCGAATGTGCGCCCGCCGCGTCATACATAAATGGGGAGGGTATGACAAAAACGGTTTCGCCGTCGGCGTTTTTAAATTCCACGGCGTTGTCTTTAAGCTCGGGAGTCAGGTCTTTCGGATAAAGGGAAAATTCAAAGGAAGAAGGGGAGGCGGCTTTCTTTAAAATTATGTTTTCCTTAATAAAATCCGAAATAACCGAGTATTCGAAATCCACCCCGTCAAAAACATCGGAATATGTAACCGACGAGGAAATGTTACGCAGCACCGAGGGGTCGCCGCTTTCATCGGCGCTTTGGGCAGAGCCGTCGGTTTTGACCGACTTTCTTTGAGCGCCCTTTATGCCGAAGGAGAGTTTGTATTCGTCTTTTTTTATGTTAACAAGTTTTTTTGAACTCGACTTTTTTGCAAATTTAATTTTGAAATTATTCTGCGAATTGGAATAGCCTTGGTTGCTTTCCGAAGCGCTTTGGTCTGATGGTTCGCCGTTCTCGGCCGACTCATCGGTTTCGTTTTCAAAGGTGCTTTGCACCGAAATTTCCGTATCTTCAAAAGAGGTTTGTTCGTCGTTTTCGTTTTCGGTTTCGTCATCAAAAAGGGAGGTGTTATCTTCTTTAAGGCGGTTGTCTATCTCCACCCATTCTCCGTCCTGCTCAAAATGGACGGGATTTTCATACTCGGCGGCCATCATTCTGCCGTCGGACAGCTCAAAATGCTTGACATACCTGTCCCGCAGCTCGGTTATTTCTCTCACAATGCCCGGCGGTGAAGAACCGCTGCCTATTTCGCTTTCGTCGTCAGGAACACCGTATGAAAAAAATGCGCCGTCGCTTGCTGCATATACCGGCGCATAAAACATCTGTAAGCATACCAAAACCGACATCAACATTGCTATACGCTTTCTCATACTCTTTTTCATATTATTTTCCCTTTCGTAATAAATAAAGTTTTCGGTCGGTCAAATATTCAGTTGTCGGAAAAAGTTCTTATCTTCAAAATTATCTACTTTTAATCTCTCTAATGTGATTGTATATAAAAATAATAAAATTGTCAATATAAATTTAGATAAATTACAAAATTGTAATTGTGTATTATGAAGATTTGGTATTCTGCATTGCTTTGCGAAAATAAAATTTTTCAAAATTTACGGTTAAAGCGGAGTGTTTTATAAAAAAAGCACCGAGCCGAGCGGCTTGGTGTGTTCGGGTCTGTGACAGAAAAAGCAGCACCTTATTTTTGGTGAGTGGCGAGTGAAAGAAAAAATATAAATAAAAGGAGAAAAGCGGAGAGAACAAAAAAAGACGATTTTCAAAAGAAAATCGTCTTTTTTTGTGGTGGGCCATCAGGGACTCGAACCCCGGACCGACCGGTTATGAGCCGGTTGCTCTAACCAACTGAGCTAATGGCCCGTATCTAACGGACCATTGAATTATACCAAACGGACATATGTTTGTCAAGGGGTTTGACGGCAATTTTTCAAAAAGTCGGCCTGAGACGAGTCAGCTTTCGGTAGTATTTTTTACACCGAACACAAAATATATTATGTGGGCGACCCATACGGCGGCGAGTATGGCGCAGGGTATGTAGAGAGCCTTTCTAAGCATTATTACAAAGCCGAAAATCATGAGGGCCGACACGGTAGTCAGTATTTTGATTTTGGTCTTTTTTGTCATGCCCTCGCCCTTTACATAGGACTCAAGGTTGTTTTTATAAAGCTTTGTGCCGAGAAACCAGTTATGCAGCCTTTCCGACGACTGGGAAAAGCAGAACACCGTAACGAGAAAAAACGGAACGGTGGGCAGAATGGGGAGCACTATTCCGATGCAGCCAAGCGCCAGGCAAAGGCAGCCGACGATTAAAAAAACAAGTCTTTTGAGTTTCATTTTTCTTTCCTTTTCAGCTCATTCTTCCGTGCTCCACCGAATAAATCCTATCTGCAATTCGCATGGTGGATTTGCGGTGGGAGACGAGAAGAACGGTTTTATCGTTCTTTTCGGTGTCGAGAGATTTAAGTATGATTGCTTCATTCAGGCTGTCAAGATTGCTTGTGGGTTCGTCAAGCAGCATAAACGGAGCATCGTGCAAAAAGGCGCGGGCAATGCCTATTCTTTGGCGCTCTCCGCCCGAAAGGGTGTCGCCCAGCTCGCCAACGGGTGTGTCATAGCCGTCCTTTAGGGTCATGATAAAATCGTGAACCGAGGCTTTTTTGCAGGCCTCCTCGATTTCCTTGTCGGTGGCGTTTGTTTTTGCAATGCGAATGTTGTTTTTTATGCTGTCGTGAAACAGGTGGGTCTCCTGAGTCACAAAGCTTTCGGCGTTTCTCAGACTTTCGGTGTTGATTTTCGAAATGTCGGTATCGGAAATGCGGATTTGCCCCTCTTTTGTGTCCCAAAACCGCATAAACAACTTGAGAAGTGTGGATTTTCCGCTTCCGGACGCGCCCGTTATGCCGATGACCGAGGCTTTGGGAATGTCCACCGACAAATCTTTTAAAATAACGTCTCCGCCGTAGGAAAAGGTGACATTTTGTGCGCCGGCGCCGGAAAATTCAATGTCCTGTCCGTCGAATATTTCCTCGACGGCGGGACTCTCTTCCAAAATGTCGAGAACGCGGTTGCCTGCGGCAAAGGTGTTTTGAAGTGTGCTGCCGAGGTTTGAAAGGGCGACCGTTGGGCCGAAGGAGCTCATTAAAGCGATTGTGGGAATGACTGTTCCCGCAAAATCAATGCTGCCGTTTTTGTAGAGAGCGGCCGACGCAAGAAGCATTATAAGATCGAAAATCAGAATGACCGTTCCCGTAACGCCTTGGTTTTGTGACGCACGGTTCTTCATGCGCTTTTGGGCGGCCGACAGCCCGTCGATTTTCACGTTCATTTCCTCAAGCCGTTTTTCTCCGCAGTCATATTGAAGTATTTCGGGAAGTCCGCGGAGACTGTCAAGCACAAATCCCGAAAGCTCGCCGGATTCTGTGCGGAATCGAAGCCCGTCGCCGCCGCTTATTTTTGAGGTGGCAACGGGAATTACCGCTCCGACCGTTACATACGCCGCAAGGGCGATAAGACCGAGAAGGGGGTGAAATCTGCCGATAAAAAGACAGAGAATGACCGAAAAAAGAACGGCAATCAAAACGGGGGAGACCGTGTGGGCGTAAAAAACCTCCAAAAGCTCGATGTCGGAGGTGATAACCGAAATAAGGTCGCCCTTGTCCTTGCCCTCAAGCTTTGCGGGGCAAAGCCTGCGCAGCGCGATAAAGACCTTTTCTCTTATAAGCGCCAAAAGCTTGAAGGCGATAAAGTGGTTGCAGGATTGCTCGGCATAGCGCAAAACCCCTCTCAAAAGGGCGAACACGATGACCGAAACGATTATAAAGGTCATGGAAAAGGGAGCCTTTATGCCCGCTGCGTCGGTTACGGCATAGCCGCCGAAGATTGTTATAAAGGTTGCGGCAAGGTGGCCAGCAAGCCCCATGAAAACGGCAAGGGTCATATATCCCGAAAGCGGCTTTACAAGGCCTATAAGCCGTGCCATAACTTTAAATCCGCTGCGTTTTTTCATGCCGTCTCCTCCTTTTTGAAATTCTCGAGAGCCTGCTGAGCTTCCCAAAGCCTTTTGTAAACTCCGTCGTTTTTCAGCAGCTCACCGTGGCTTCCCGTTTCGGCAACGGCACCCTTTTCCATAACGTAAATTCTGTCGGAATTTACGACGTTTGCAAGGCGGTGGGAAATGAGAATGACGGTTTTTGTTTTTGCAAGGCTGTGTATTTCACGCATAATGTCGTTTTCGCTTTCGGCGTCTATGTTGGAGGTTGCCTCGTCAAAAATATAAACCGCGCTGTCGTGTAGAAGGGCGCGCGCCAGGGCAAGCCGCTGACATTGACCGCCCGAAAAATTCGAGCCTTTTTCCGAAAGAGCGGTGTCAAGCCCGTTTTCGCCCTTTAAAAAGGCTGCGAGGTTGACCCTTTCGAGCACCTGCCAAAGGACTTCGTCGCTGCAATCGGGATTTGCCATGAGAAGATTTTCCCGAACGGTTCCCTTGAACAGATAGCTTTTATTGTTTACATAGGTGAAATTTTTAAGCAGACTTTTTTCGCAAATGTCCGAAAGCTCACGGCCGCCCACCGTCACCGAGCCGGCATAGCCCTTTTTTTTGCCCGTGAGCACGGCCGAAATCGTGGATTTTCCGCAGCCCGATTCGCCGACAATCGAGGTAAAGCTTCCCATGGGAAACTCCATGTTTACCCGATGAAGAATTTCGCGGTCCTTTTCATAGGAAAAGCAAAGATTTCTGCAAACCGTCGAACGGTCGCCGTCAATTTGACCTTCGGCGTTTTCGGGCTCGGTAAGGTCGAGCAGACGGAATATTTTGTCGCTTGCCGCCATGCCGTTCATGGCGATGTGAAAATATGAACCCAGCAGCCGCATGGGAATGAAAAAATCGGCTGACAGCAGGATTATCAGCAGACATCCCGAAAGGGATACCCTTCCCGCCGCATATCTTGTGGAGGCCATAATCACTCCGAGAGCGGCGCCGCCGTAGGCGATAAGGTCCATAATCGTAACCGAATTAAGCTGCATGGTCAGCACCTTCATGGTGATTTTACGGAACTTTTCGGCCTGTTCGTTCATTTCCCGCTGCTTGAATTCATCGGCTCGGTATATCTTGAGGGTGGTAAGTCCCTGCAGGTTTTCAAGGAAGGTGTCGCCGAGAGCGGTGTATTGCCCCCAATATTTCGACAGCAGCTTTTTTGCCCACCGCTGAACCCCGGCGATTGCCGCCGGAATGAGGGGAACGCAGACAAGCAGCACAACGGCGCTTTCGATGTTGACAAAGCTCAGCACGGCAAAAAGAGTGAGCGGAGCCAGCATGGCATAAAAAAATTGAGGCAGATATGCGCCGAAATATGTTTCAAGCTGATCAACGCCCTCCACCGCAACCTGTACTATTTCCGAGGTGCCGACCTTTTCGTTATAGCCGGAGCCGAGCTTTAAAAGCTTGCGGTATATCATGCCGCGGATGGTCTTTTTGACCTTCGACGACGAAAGATAGCTCATTTTTCCCGAAAGGAGAGAGCAAATATATTTCACGGCAATGGCGGCAGCCGCCGTAAAAAGAACGGAAGCCGTGCTTTTTGCCGTAGCGGTGCCCTCGAACAAATCGGCCGAGAGCCTTGTAATGCGTTCCATTATTACGATGTTGGCAACAAGGGAAATCCACTGAAAGAGCACATTCCCCGCAATGTATTTTTTGCTTTGGGGAACGGTATCAATCAGCCTTTTATTTATCATCATTGTTTTTTCTCCGTTTCAAATAGCCTTTGCAGATTTTTTTAATGCCGCCCGTGAAAAACGCAAAAACAGCCGCGATGCAAAGGGAGGCTAATCCGTATGTCAGTTTATCCATGACCCTTAACGATTGGAGGACTCGATCATCCGTTTGAGGGCCACAAAGCTTTCAGAGCTTACGGCGTGCTCCATTTCGCAGGCATCCTTGGCGGCGGTGTCGCTGCTGACTCCGAGGCGCAGAAGAAAGCTTTCGAGAGTTTTGTTCTTTTCGTAAATTCCCTTCGCGATTTTTTCGCCGTCGTCGGTCAGATGAACCGCTTTGTTTTTGTCGAGATAAAGGAAACCCTCACGTTCAAGAGCCTTTAAGGACACCGAAACCGTCGGCCTTGTCACCCCGAGGCGGTCGGCAATATCGGTTCCGTGAACCTCTCCCGTTTTGGAAAGAAGATAAATGACCTTAAGATAGTTTTCGGTGGTTCGCTGCTGTTTCATGTGATGCTCCTTTCAGACCGGTATTATAAACGGATCGCCGTCCACGGACGTAACCTTAAGGTCGACGCCGTAGATGTCGTGTATGAGCTGCTGCCCGATGATTTCCTTCGGGTTGCCCTGTGCCGAAATTTTTCCGTCCTTCATGGCGATTATTTCGTCGCTGTAATATAGTGACTGATTGATGTCGTGAAGAACCATAATGACGGTTATGCCGAGATCCCGATTGAGCCTTTTTATAAGTCTCAGAATCTGCAGCTGATAGCGTATGTCGAGATAGGTGGTCGGCTCGTCCAAAAACAGTACGTCGGTGTCCTGAGCGAGGGCCATGGCTATCCACACCCGCTGCTTCTGACCGCCCGAAAGCTGTGAAACCGGCTTGTCCCTGTGTTTCAGCGTGCCGGTGATTTCCATAGCGCGGGTAATTATTTCCCGGTCCTCCTCGGCGTTTTTGGAAAGGCCGAAGGTGTGATGAGGGGTGCGGCCGTAGGAAACAAGCTTTTCCACGGTCAAATCCGAAGGGGCGGTGTTGTACTGGTGAACGATGGCCGCCTTTTTGGCAAAGTCCTTTAAACGTATTTCCGAAAGCGGCCGGTTGCAAAAGGAAATTTTGCCGCCGCCCGGAACGAGATTTTTTGTCAAAAGATTAAAAAGGGTGGTCTTTCCGCAGCCGTTTGCTCCGATAAGGGTTGTGATAATTCCGCTGCGGATGTCAAAGGACGCCCCTTTAAGAACCTCGTTTTTACCGTAGGAAAAGCGGAGATCCCTAACGCTGTATGTGATGTTACCGTCCGTATGCATTTTTTGACCTCCTTAAAAGCAGAATGAAGAAGGGTCCGCCCACAACCGACATAATGACCGACGCGCTGATTTCATAAGGTGCGGCGACGGTTCGTCCCACCGTGTCGGCAAGCAGCAGGGTGAAAGCTCCGAGCACCATGGAATAGGGAATAAGCACTCGGTGGTCGCTGCCGATGAGAAGTCTTGCAATGTGGGGGACTATAAGCCCGAGAAAGCTTATGGGGCCGATAACGGCGGTGGAAATGCCGGCAAGAAGCACGGCTATAACCGAAATGACGACACGGCTTTTGTTGACGTTAAGGCCGAGAGAGCGGGCGGTTTTGTCCTCGAGGGCAAGCAGATTGCAGCGAGCCGAGGCAAAAAGCGAAAGAATAAGTCCGATGACGGTATATACCGCAAGGGTGGAAAAGTCGTCCCAGGTTTTCATGGTTATGTTGGCGTTTACAATGCTTGCCACGCCCGAAAGATTGGAACCCGTCCCCGAGTTGAATGCGCTCATAAGCCCCGAAAACATAGCGTTTACCGCAACGCCCACAAGAATTATCCTCAAGGGGGAAAGGCCGTTTTGATAGGAAAGCCCGTAGACAAGTATGAAGGCGAGCATACCGCCGGCAAAGGCAAAAAGCGGCGTAAAGAAATAAAGAGACGGGAAAAATGCCGTTATGAGCACCGCCGCAAGGCTGGCGCCCGAGCTTACGCCGATTATACCCGGGTCGGCAAGGGGGTTTTTTATGACCGCCTGAAGCAGCACGCCGGAAACCGCCGTCGCCGCCCCGCCGAGCATTGCGATGAAAATGCGGGGAAAGCGCAGGTCGTAAATGGTGGAAACATTTGAATCGAATTCCACAAAAAGTCCTTTGAACAGCTCGCCGGGGCTGACCTTAAGGCTGCCGGTGTTGACCGAAACAAGAAACAGCGCAAAAAGAGCGGCCGAGGTTATGACAAAGGACAGTATTTTTTTTCTTGTCGAAATCAAAATTCGATACCTCCGTAGTTTTTACGAGCGCCGGAGCAGTCCGACGCCCGTGTTTTGACCGAATTTCGCGGCTTCGGCCTTATTCGCCGTAAAGCATGGGCTGAAGCGCCTGCAAAGCGTCGCCGTAACTGAAGTTGGCGCTCATGTTGAAAAGAGCGGGGTCAAGGTCATAAACCCTGCCGTTTTGTACGGCGCGGAAATGCTTCCAGATGTCGTTTGTGTTGAATTCGTCGGCAAACATCTGCTTTACCTGATCGGGCAGCGCGTGAGCCGCGCGGAGAATTATGTCGGGATCCTTTTGCTGCATATCCTCGGTGTTGGCGGTCAGAAACTCCTCGCCGCCGCCGTCTCCGTAGATGTTGGTTCCGCCCGCAAGCTTTACGAGACTTCCCACATAGCTGCCGTCGGTGGCCACGATATAGGAACCGGGGAGTCCCATGAGCACAAGAACCTTGGGACTTTCCTTGTCCCCGTTTTTGTCCTTGTATTCCTTCATAAAGCTGTCGAATTCTTCAAGCATGGCCGCGGCCTGCTGCTCTCTGCCGAATTTTTTACCCAGTCCTTCGATTGAGGAATACATACCCTCCACACTTTTTAAATTAAGAAAAATCGATTTGACGCCGATAGAGGCATATTTGGGCTGAAGGTCCGACTCAAGGGAGCTCGGAGAGAGAACATAGTCGGGATTTAATGATTTGAGGATTTCAAGGTCGGGGTTCATGGCCATGCCGACCTTTGTGAGATCCTGATATTTTTCGGGAAGGGTGCTGTTTGTCTGACAGACCCCCACAAGGTCAAGATCGAGCCTGCTGCATATCTGCGCAACGGCCGGGGAGGTGGCGATAAGCCGTGTCTCCTCGGAAACGTCCTGCGCCGCCGATGCTTCGTCGGGGTGCTGATCAACGCACCCGCAAAGGCAAAAAAGCATGGCCGCGCAAACGGCTGCCGAAATAAAAGATTTGAATTTCACTTTATGCACCCCTTATCTTTTTTTGCGGAAAAAGCAAAAATACCATACAAGGCCTGCCGCTGCCAAAAGGGCAGCGCCGCCGAGCACCCACCAAATTGCCGAGCTTTTTTTTGCGTTTTGTTTCGGGGCTTCGGCGTCGCTCTGCAAAAGGTTGCCCGACGCGTCGAATTCCTCAAGCCCCGCGGCCGAAACTTCGTCCGAAAGGCTTTCTGCAAAGGAGTTTTCGGCGGACACGGAGCTTTCGACATTTGAAACCGCCTCGGCCGTGTCGGCGGGAGCGCTTTCTGCTGTCGCGCTGCTTTCGGTGGGGGTCTTAGCGTTTGCGCCGGAGGGAGAGTCGGTCTTATTCCCGGAGGAGGTTGTTCTGGCATTTACCTTGACCTTGGATATAAAGTCCTCGGAGCCTGCGTGAAGATCGGAAACGGTTATGAAGAATATAACCTCGCGCCCCATGGGGATGACGTACATATTACAGCGGATAATCGAGTTTTCGCTGTTGACTTTCATGCGAAAATCGGCGGTATTTGCGGTGTAGTCCTCCTGCATAAGCTCGGAGGAAACCGCCTTGCCGTCAACCTGAAATTTCGGGTCCTGAATATTGTCCATAAGCTTTAAGCGGACGGTTATAAAGGTGTTGCCGCTTGGGTCGACCTCCACGAGAGCCTTGTTATAGGTGGCGCTGTCGGTCATGGACTGGCCGAGCACGGCCGAGCCCTCTCCGCCCGAATCCTCCACCTTTCCGGTCACGGGATGCTTATAGTGGGGAGAGGCCGTTGCGATGTATATTCCGTTAGATGCTGCTAACACCGGCAGAGAAGTAATGCCCGCCGCAAGGACGAGCATTACCATCATACCGCACAGCGCCCGAAAAGCTTTTGCTGCGGTAATTTTCATTTATTATTCTCCTTTTTGGGATTTACGGCTTTTAAGGCAGTAAACCAAAGCGCAAGCCGAAAGAAGCAGGGCGAGAACGAGCAGAACGCTCATGCCGCTGTCTCCCGTTTTGGGAACTGAGTTGCCCGAGACGGGGGAGTCTGCGTCGGAAGAACCGTTTGCTGAGGAGTCGTCCGCAGAGGAACCGCCGTTTACAACGGAGGAACCGTCATCGGGGGTTTCGGTATCGGAGCTTGCCGCTGTCTCTGCGAGGGCGTAAACTCCGGCGGTTTTGGTCACGGCGGTATAACCGTCCTTTGACAGAGTGCCCTTAACAAGGGTCTTGCTGCCGTCGTCGTTTATTCTGTAAAGCGAGAGGTTGTCCGAGGAACTGTCCGCAGAGGGATAAGTGACGGTTACGGTGCCGGTGGGAACGACTTCGTTGCCGTCCTTGTCGGTAAAGCTGATTTTGTAGAGCTTGAATTTGCCGATGCCTTCCAAAGCCGAAACAGCCTTGTCGAAGAAATCGCCCGAGGTGATTTTGGTTACACTCACCTTAACTCCCTCGGGAAGAACGCCCTTTTCGGTGGTGACTCTGACTCCGGTTGACGGGTCGGTATAGTCGACGGCGGGGGAGAGCTCTTCGGGATCGTCCGGCTTAAAGGAGGGATCCTTGTCATCGGTCTTTTTGAGGGTGGAGCGGTCAAGCTTCATGAGAACATCCTGGTCTCCGTTGCCTGCCGCGATGTCCTCCATTACGGGGACAAAGACGTGAAGGGGAATAAATCCGTCGCTGTCTGCCTTTGCGGCCGAAACAACGGGGAAGGAAACGGTTTCGGGATATTTAACTCCTTCGGCACTTCCTCCGGGAACGTTAAATTCATCGGTGACATCGGTTCCGTCGGCATTTTTCTGAACGGTGATGACCTCGGCGGCCTTGAGCACGCCTTCAACGGTGCCGTATTTGCCGAAGGTGTAACCGTCTTCATAGTAGGAGAGCTTGGCAAGATAGCCGAAACGGTTGAGGTAATGAAGTCCCTTGAAGTTAACGGTGAGGGTGTAGTTTCCGTCCTTGACGGTGAGCTTTGCGGTGTGATTTACCGCGTCGTTGGACATGGAGAGATCGATGCGGTTCATTTTTACCATGGTGAACTCGATTGAATAAACACCGTCGGGAAGCTTGGCAAAATCAAGCTTTGAATCGTCGATTTTCTCAAGAGCGGCAACGGCGTCGTTAACAGCCTTTGCCATGGCGTCGACCTCGGCCTGTTCGGTGATGTTCTTGCCGCGGACAACGGCGTCCTTTGCGGCGTTAAGCGCCGCTACCGACTCCTCGGTGTAAATGGAAAGATCGGCGGGAATGGAGGCAATGGCCTCGTCAACTGCGGTATAGTCGGCGTCGATGTAGGTCAGCCCCGCGGTGTTGGTGTCAAGGTATCCTATGTAAAGCTCAACCTTTTCCTGGGTTTCAAAGCCGTTCTCCAGCAGATAGTCGATACCTGCTATGGTGGCGGTAAAGCTGTTCCAGCTTTCGGTGGTGTAAAGGTCTCCGCCCGCGGCTTCAAGCTCTTTGGCTTTTGCAAGCTTTTCCTTTATAACGTCAAGGGAAAGTCCGTAGTTGGGGTCGTTTGGAATGGCGTCAAGGGCGGTCTTTGCATTTGCGAGAGCCTCTTTGACGGCATCTTCGTCCTCGGCGGCGGTAATGGCCGCTACTCCGTCGGACAAAGCCTGTTCAACGGCCTTTTTGGCAAGACCCTTGTAGTCGTCGGCGTTTTTATAGGCAATGAGCTCGGCGACGGCGTCGGCCTTTTTGCCGTTGAGAATTTCCTCAAGCTCAAAGGCGAGAACGGGATAGCCGTCGTTGATGTTTTCGGGGTCCTTACCGTAGGAAGAGGCGGCCGAGCCGAGAGCGGTGAAGAAATCGTCGGATTTGAACCACTGCTCGTCGTGGAATGCGCTGGGGCTTACAAGTCTTGAAGCGGAGCTTATGCCGAGAGTGCAAAGCTCGTCGGCGGTGCCTTCGAGAGCATAGCTGTAGAAGATCATACCGCTGTACATTTTACCCACAAGACCGCCGGAGCTCTCGATTGAAGTTATCGTTCCGGTGATTTTGCCGGTGGAGTAGGATGCGGTGAGCATGGAAAGATCTCCGCCCGAGTAGCTTCCGATAATTCCGCCGACGGTGTGCTGAGCGGTGACGTCTCCGCGGTTGTAGAGATTGCCGTAAACGCCCTGAACGTCGGTGCCGGTGGAGGTTGCGGTTCCGATAATTCCGCCGATGGCCGAGCCGTTTCCGTAAACGGTACCTTTGTTAAAGCAGCTGATAACACCCTTGGAGCCGGAGCGTACAAAATAGTTGCCCACGATTCCGCCGGCGGAGCCGCCTGCGTTGATGTTTCCGGTGTTGCTGCTGTTGCGGATGTAGCAGCCCGAGGCATAGCCTGCGATGCCGCCTACCTTTTCCTGAAGCGTTGCGGTTATGTCGGCGATGTTTGTGCAGCTGTTGATGTCGGAGTAGATGGCTTCTCCCGCAACGCCGCCTGCCGCCGCGACATAGTCGTTGTTGTTTACGCGGTCAATTGTAATGCCGACGTTTGAATGAATGTTTTCGATGTTGGTGTAAAGAGCGCCTCCGATTACGCCGCCGACGTTTGTGGCGGTTGTGCGGATGACACCCTGAACCGTAAGGCTCTTAACCGAAGCCTTTTGGTCGTCGCTTCCCTTTATGTAACCGAAAAGTCCCTGATAGTTGTCGGTTCCCTTGACAACAAGATTGGAGACCGTGTGGCCGTTTCCGTAAAATGCTCCGGTGAAGGGGTTTGAGGAGGTGCCGATGGCGGTCCAGGCCTTGCCGTTAAGGTCGATGTCGTTTTTAAGGAATACGCTGTCGAATTTCTCGCCCGAATTTACCTGCTGTGCAAGCCAGGCAAGCTCTTCGGCCGAGCTTATGTCCACGCTTGTTCCGAGAACCTCGGGCTGCTTGACGGTGACGCCGTCCCAGCCTTCCTCGGTTCCGACCTTTTCAAGTCCGTTTACGGCGTTCTTGATTGCGTTTACCGCATTGTCAACGTCCTGCTGTGTTGCGTTCGCGTTTGCAAGCACGGCCTCGGCGGCGTCAAGAGCCTCGGTGAGCTTTTTATAGCTTTCGGCGGTGTAGAGGGTGGAGTCGATTTCGGTTATGCTTTCGATAAGCTCGCAAAGCTCGTTTGTGTCGACGGTGGTAAGTCCCTTTATGGCGTCGTCGAGCTTTTTGGCCATTTCCTTTTTCTCGTCGTCGGAATATTTTTTAAGGTCAAGCACCGGCTGTGCGGTGAATCCCGTTCCGTTCAAATCGAGAATACGCTTTGCCCAAACGTTTTCGAGGGCGTCGTGAACCTCGGTCTTGGCCGACTCAAAGGCCGAAACGCTTGCGGCGGTGTAGCCGTCGGTGGAGGTGTTGGTTGCCTTATAGTACATATACTCGACGTTTTCGTTGGGATTGTCGATTTTCTCGAGAGTTTTCCAATTGACCTCCATGCGGGCATACTGGTCACCCGAAGAAGCCGAAATGTCAAACATGACAGGCACAAAAACGTGGCAGAAGGCGGCCTGCTCGAAGGTGTAATCCTCGGCCTTGGTGGGAACGGGTTCGTCCTCGTCCTTTACCATGACGGGGGTCACGTCAAGGGACAAAAGGTGGGAATAAGGCTGATCCACAATGTTGAGATAGCTCTCTTCCTTGCCGAAGCCTGCGGGACGGAGCTTGTTGCCGTCGAATTTATACTGCGAATCGGGATTGTTATATCCGTCGTAGACTATTTCGCCGTCAACCGTTTTCTGATAGGTGAGAGTCCCGGTGGGATAAAACACGGTTTTTGCGTCGTTGGTGTTGGGCATTCCGTACTGGGAGAAGCTGCCGGGATATATTCCCTCAAGCTCCATCATGAAGCCGTACATTCCGAGATAGCCCATGGGCATGAATTCAAGCAGAGCCGTGGCCTTGCCGTTCTCCACAATCACGATGGGACGGTACTCGGTGTCCTCGGTCTGTTTTGCTTTGTAGCTTTCGCTGCCTCTGAGGGCGGCGTTACCCATAGAATAATTCTTGGGGTTGCTTGCGTTTTTCATGTTGATGTCGGCATAATATACGCCGTCGGCAACATCGGTGGGTACGCCCACATAGACTGCTTCTCTGGTGACTTCGCCTGCGGCAAATGCACTTGCAAGCCCCGAAGTCAGCAGCAAAGCGGCCGCAAGGGCGACCGAAAGAACGCGTTTGACGAGTTTCGATTTTGTTACTGTCATTTCTTCCTCCTGATCTCTTCCCTAAAGGGAATTAAATTCTTAGTTAGCACAAGCTAACTTATGGCTTTATTATATCATCGCTTTTTCGGTTGTGAAGATGTCTTTTGGTTGCACGGGTGCAACAAAAAAGACGTTTTTTCAAAAGGAAAAGGTCAAAATCCCTTGAAAAAACGTCGTTTTGCGGGTGTTGCGGTACTGCAACAACTTTTTTGATTGCATCTTTTTATATGAGAATTGTGAAAATTGCCTCGGAGGCGGGCATGTGGATGGGCCCGGCAGAGCATTCCATTTGAAGGCAGAGACTGCCGTGGAGAATTTGTCCCACGCCCGAGCCCACGCCCACAAACTGCAGCGCGTCGGCGGGAAAGGAAAAAATCCCTCCGTTTGACTCGGCGCTGACAAATCGCCCCGAATCGAAATATCGTATGTTTTTAACCGTGCCGCTGATGAGGTTTCCGCTCAGGCGGGACTTGGCCGACAGCGAAACCGAGCGCAGACGGACCGTTCCCACCCCGTCCTTGACATAAAGCGTGCATGGGTGTTCAAAGCCCTCGTTCATCCCCCGCCAGCCAGCCGCACAGCGGGAGCAAAAGCAGGCCAAGCC
>URYV01000012.1 GCA_900552285.1 uncultured Oscillospiraceae bacterium | reverse complement strand
CCTGTGACGGGGCTGCCGCTTTATTTTCCTGTTTTCCTTCTTTTTTGTCCTTCTGATTTTTACCCATAAAAAAGACCGTCCTTTTCATAAAAGTGGTCGGCCGGGAAGGCCGCAAAACGAAGAAAACCTGCGAAATGCATAACGGCATCATCGCAGGTTTTTTGACAAAGCAATCATCTCCGCATAAAGCCGCAGAGACAAAACAGCGCCCTTCAAAAGACGCAAAGAAGGCAAGCTTATCTTACCTGCTCTTTAACCTTTGCCGCCTTACCGACGCGATCACGCAGATAGTAGAGCTTGCTGCGGCGAACACGGCCGTTGCGGACGGTCTCGACCTTGGCAACATTGGGGGAATGAACCGGGAAAACACGCTCCACACCTACGCCGTAGGAAACACGGCGGACGGTGAAGGTCTCGGCAATTCCGGAGCCGTTCTTTGCAATGACGGTTCCCTCGAAAATCTGAATTCTCTCTCTGTCTCCCTCTTTGATGTTGACGTGAACCTTAACGGTGTTTCCGACAACAACCTCGGGGGCCTCGGTCTTAAGCTGTCCCTCTGTCAGTTTTTTAAGTGCGTCCATTTATAAATTCCTCCTGTTATTTCCGAGCGTTCTTACCGTTCCCGAAGAATGGCATTGGACCGTTCTTTTTAATGTTTGCACACTAAATCTCGCCGCAGGACTTATCGGCGGAAAAATGAATGCTTTGTTATTTTATCACAGCGCACCTTTTTTTTCAAGTGGTTTTTTTACCTTTTTAATTTTTTTTAGTTTGACACGGAGGTCTTTCCCGTATATAATGGTGAAAAAGGAGGGGTGAAATTATGAAGATAAGTGAAAAGCTTAAGCTATACCGCGTTAAAAACAATTTCACTCAGACTCAGATTGCCGCAGCTCTCGGAATCGACCGTTCGACATATTCTTATTACGAGCTCGGGAAAACCGTTCCGAGCGTGGGTATGCTTTCCAAAATCGCAAAAATTTTCAATACCGATGTTTTTGACCTTCTCGAGGGAGAGCAAACGGTCGAACACATGAACACAAGCGGCTCCTCCTATTCCGCCGCGGGCGAAAAGAATTTCAGCTCGGCCACCCTTTCGGGAGCCGAAAAGGAGCTTGTCATTTTGTTCAGACAGCTTGACGAAAGCAGCAAAAACGAGCTTATAAAAAGGGCCGAAACGCTCAAGGAAAAGCAGTATGAAAACATGGAATAAAGGGATAAAAATGGGATATAAAATCGAACCCGCACAGCTTTCGGACGTCTTTGTATTTCCGAAAGCGGTGGTTGAAAAACATTTAAAACTCGCCGGAGCATCTCAACTCAAGGTTTTGCTCTGGCTTTTTTGCCGAAACGGCAGCTGCGACGATTTGACCGAAATATCAAAAGACACGGGGCTCTCCCCCGCCGACGTGCGCGACGCAATGCAGTATTGGATAGTAAATAAAATCGTTTGCGACACCGAAAAAGCGGCGGACGAAACCAAAACCGAAGAAACCAAGGTTCCCTCGACCGTCAAGGAAAAGGCCGTGAAAAAGCCGATTCGCACCGAAAGCAAAAAAATTTCCCGCTATGAAATCGCCAAAAGAGCCGACGAATCGGCCGAAATCGCCTTTCTTTTGAAGGAGGCGCAGTCAAAGCTTTCAAGGACCCTTTCCTCCGCTGAAATGACCACCCTCGTTTGGCTGCACGACACCCAGGGGCTTTCCTGCGAAATAATAATAATGATAATCGAATATGCCTGCGCCGTGGGAAAAGGAAACATAAGATACATAGAGTCCACCGCGCTATCTTGGATAAGCGAGGGTATCGACACCGTTTCGGCGGCCGAAAAGCATATTGTCGAGCTCGAAAGGAGCCGCCAGGAATGGAGAAAAATCGCCTCGGCCTTCGGAATCGACCGTCCTGTTCCTTCAAAGAACGAGCAGACCTATGCCACCAGATGGCTTCGTGAATGGAAATTCAGCATGAAAATGATAAAGCTTGCTTACGACGCAAGCGTCGACCATACCGGAAAAATGAGTCTTGCATACATGAACAAGGTGCTCGGCTCGTGGAATCAAAAGGGCATAAAACGGCCGGAGGACATTTCCGAGAAATCATCTTCGGAAAAAGGTAAAAAGTCGGCCGAGCCCGCAAAGTCCTATGATATGGACGACATCAAAAAACTTCTTACAACCTAAGGAGACAATTTATGAACCGATCCGAAAACATAAACGACGCGGCAAAAAACGAGCTTCGCCGCCGAAGGCAAAAAGCCGAGCAAATCGCTGCCGACCGCAGAGCCGAGCTTTGCAAAAAATCGGAGAAATTCGCACGGCTCGAGCAGAAATACAATGAGCTGTCAAAGGCTTTGGTAAAGGCCGCCATTTCGGGAAATGCGGCCGAGCGGACAGCTCTTTCGGGCGAGCTGTCGCACACCGCAAAGGAGGAGGAAAAAATCCTTGAGGCCTCGGGAATCGACACCGATTTTCTAAAGCCGCAATATCGGTGCAAAGAATGCGGAGATCAGGGAGTGCTTTCAAACGGGCAGGCCTGCGACTGCCTAAAAAAGCTCAAGTCGGATTTGCGATATGCCGGCTTTTGCAAAGAGCTTCCTCTTGACGGGTTTTCCCTTGACACCTTTTCTCTCGACTACTATTCGGGAGAGGAAAGGACAAAAATGGGCGATATTTTGCTTGCCTGCAGGGATTTTTCGAAGAAATTTCCAAACTCGGGAAACTTGATTTTCAGCGGAAGAACGGGGCTCGGAAAAACACATTTGTCTCTCTCGATTGTGAGGGAGGTTGCCGAAAAGGGGTATTCGGCCATGTATAATTCGGCTCAGAATTTTTTCAATCTCATTGAAAACGACAGCTTCGGCAACGGAAATCTCGGCATCAGAGAGGAACTTATTTCCTGTGATTTATGCGTGCTTGACGATCTCGGCGCCGAATTTTCCACCGAATTTACAAGATCTGCTCTTTATAACATTATAAACAGCAGAATAATCGCCAAAAGACCCACGATTATAAGCACAAACCTTGACGCGGAAAAGCTCGAGCAAAAATACGGTGAACGGATTTTTTCGCGGGTAATTGGCTGTTTCGATTGGAAGAATTTTTGCGGAAAAGATATAAGAATACAGAAAAAATTCGAAAACAGAAAGGACTAAACCCATGCAGGTAAAAACAAGATTTCAAAGAATTTTGAGCTTTATGCTTTGCGCCGCCGTGATTTTTGCGGCCGCTCCCTTTGCCTTTTCGGTAAATTCAAACGCCGACGCGGTGGCATACAGCCAGTATGACAGCCGTTGGGGAAGCTGGGTATACGGCGAAGGTACAATTGCGGGAACGGGCTGCGGCATACTCTCCACCGTCAATGCCTTCAACTATCTCAACGAAATAGCGGACGTGGGCGCCGCAATTGACGAAATTGCCACATGGGCGCACGACATCAACGGATATAACGGAACATGGGACCCTTCGGGCGGTTCAGACCGAACCGTCATTTATCCGCGGCTTGAGGCAAAATTCGGCGCAAAATACAACATAACCGTCCCCGCCTCGAACGTCTGGGCCAACATCTATTCCACCGGGCTTCGCAATCATCTCCGCGAATACGGAAACGTCGCCATAGCCCACGTCGCCTACGGTCATTTTATTGTCCTTGCCGAATATGACCAAACAACAAACAAATTTTTGGTGCTCGACTCGGCTCCGACTGTCAGCGGAAACACCGGAAACGGCGTTGCGTGGCTTGCTCCCGCGCAGCTTAACACTTCGGGTAACCGCCGAATGAATGTGGATTGGTACTGTCTCATTTCTTCGACGAAATCGGTTGAACCGACCGAAAAGGACGGCGAGCTGTATCTTACCGAGGGAAATTCCGTCATGGGAACATGGGGTGAATTTTCCACCGAAACCGCTCTTAAAACCCTCGACGGCAAAAGCGGCATAAGCCTTTCAAATCCCGAGCATTGCACTGGAAACAGCGCAAATGTCGGCTCTATGGCCATTCTCAAATACTCCAATAACATTCTTGCAAACACCGAAAAATATAACGCTCTTTCGGCCGAGGTCTGGTGCTCTGAGGATTATTCCTCCCTTTCCGACCGGGCCGATGACATTTTCCAAATAAATCTTGTGACCGAATCAAAGGGACAGGACGGATATAACATTAACATCCCGGCAAGCAGTCTGAAAAAAGGCTGGAACACGCTGACCTTTGACAAAAGCGGCATTTCCGCCGCCGTCGAAAGTTCCGACTGGACGGCAATCCGACGCATGAGATTTACATGGTTCAACAATTCCTCCGGCTCTCCCGTGGAATTCGCCGTCGGGGCTGTCAAGCTTTTCAAAGCTCCCGTTCTTGCGAAGGAGGAAGAAGAGTCGCTGCTGATTTCAAGCTGCAACGACCTTGCGGGCATTTCGGCGGACGGATGTGACATTTCGCTTTCAAAATGCGGCGAAAAAGGCAGCTTCGGCGATTATACGATAAATTGGAGCAACCGCTCCTCCGACAAAAACGAGCAAATACTGTCTCTTGATTTGGACGAAAGCTTTAACGCCCGACGATTCAATAAATTCACCTTTGTCATTAAAAGCTCGGCAAATCTCAACACCGTCGGACACAAGACCGACACCGTCGACATCATTCTGACCGAAAAGGGCAAGGAAACGGGCTATCGCTATACCGTCAAGGGTTATTATTTTAACGGAAGCTTTCAGACGCTGAATTTCGACCTTGCGAGTTTCGCCCAAAAAGACAACTCGGTCGACCTATCGAAAATAAATTCGATAAAGCTTGTATACACCAACAAAACAGGCGGAGAAAACGTTGACTTTTCCATAAGCAAGCTTGCGCTTACCGACAAAAAGGCCGCCGTTTACGGTGACGCCGACGGAGACGGACAGGTAACCGTCACCGACGCCCTGCTCGTACTTCAAAAAAGTGTGAAAAAAATCGAGTTTTCGCAAGATGCAGAAGCCCTTTGCGATGTTAACGGCGACGGAGAAATCACCGTTACCGACTCGCTGCTCATATTGCAAAAAGCCGTTAAAAAAATCGATAAATTCGATGTGGAATAATGAATTAAAATATCTCTCTTAAAAAGGGAGATATTTTTTCGTTTTTCAAGAAAACTATTGAAAAAATGCGGTATTTCGGTTATGCTTAAAACAGTAATTCATAGGAGTGTGCATTTATGAAACTCAGACCGCCTGCATTTCCGCTTATCACGGTTGACCCCTATTTTTCGGTATGGTCACACAGCGATGAGCTTTACGCATCCGACACAGTTCATTGGACCGACGATCCCAACCCCATAAGAGGTACCGTCACGGTTGACGGAGAAACCTTCCGCTTTATGGGACAGTCGGCAGACGCCGAAATCAAACAAATTTACAGCGATCTTTCGGCTCTTGTGACCGATTATGTTTTCGAAAACGAAAAGATTGTGCTTCACCTGAGCTTCTATTCCACCCTTTTCCCCGACGACCTTTACCGCCTTTCCCGTCCGATTTCTTATCTTAAAATAAACTACGAATCAAACGACGGCAAAGAGCACAAGGTTTCGGTCAATATTTCGGCCACCGAGGAGCTTTGCATAAACAAAGCGGGCGAGACCCCCGTGCTTGCACAGTCGGTCGAACTGGGCGACGGCTCTTTTGCCGAAAAAATCGGCAGCGTTTATCAAAAAATGCTCGGCCGAAGCGGCGACGTGCTCAGAATCGAATGGGGATATTTCTATCTCTGCGGACCGAACGGTTCGGAATATAAAAGCTTTGAAGATGACGGAAAGACCGTCATTTCGGCAAGCTTTCCCCTTGAAGAGGGCGTTTGTTCCGACCTGCTTTTCGCCTATGACGATATTAAGTGCCTTAACTATTTCGGTACAAACGTCGACGCTTATTGGAAAACCAAAGGACTTTCCATGGAGCAGGCTCTTGTTGAAGCCAAAAACGAAAGCGGCGAAATGCTTGAAAAGTGCCGCAAAATTTCCGAAGAACTTTTTGACGACGCCGAAAACGCAGGCGGCGAGAAATATGCCGAGCTGCTTGAGCTTTCCTACCGTCAGCTTATTGCGGCTCATAAGCTTGCCGTTGACACCGAAGGACAGATTATATTCATCTCTAAAGAGTGCCTGTCAAACGGCTGCGCCGCCACCGTCGACGTCACCTATCCTTCGGCTCCCTTCTTTATGCTTTACAGCCCCGAGCTTTTAAAGGGTATGCTCCGCCCGATTTTTAAATATGCCGAATCGGACGATTGGAAATATGATTTTGCACCCCATGACATCGGCACCTATCCCCTTCTCACAGGTCAGGCATACGGCGCATGGGAAGGAAGCAATCCCGACGAATTTCTCTCGTTCCAGATGCCGGTCGAGGAATGCGGAAACATGCTCATAATGCTGGCCTGTCTCTGCCTTTTGGAGCAGAACACCGATTTTGCCGACCTTTATTCCGACACGACCGACAAGTGGGTTGAATATCTTATAAAATACGGTAACGATCCCGAAAATCAGCTCTGCACCGACGATTTTGCCGGTCACCTTGCCCACAACTGCAACCTGTCTCTCAAGGCCATTGTGGGTATCGCGGGATATGCAAAGATTCTTCAGATGAGAGGCGAGGAAGAGCGCGCCTATACCCTTATGAAAACCGCCAAGGAAATGTCCGACAGCTTTGTGAAAAGAGCGGCAAACGACGACGGCAGTTTCCGCCTTGCATATGACCGTCCCGACACCTTCAGCATGAAGTATAACATGGTTTGGGATAAGCTGTGGGGCACCAAGCTTTTCGCCCCCTGTGTTTCCTATGCCGAGGTGTGCTCCAACATGAGACATATCAACGCCTACGGCTGCCCTCTCGACAACCGCGCCACATACACAAAATCAGACTGGACGGTTTGGACGGCCACCCTTGCGCCTCACAAGGACGAGTTTGAAAAGTTCATTGCCCCCATGTGGGAGGCGTTCAACGTTTCCCAAAGCCGCGTTCCCATGACCGACTGGTATGACACCACCACCGCTCTCATGGTGGGCTTCCGCCACCGTTCTGTTCAGGGAGGCCTGTTTATAAAGCTCTTGGAGGGAAGATTTTAAATGACCCCTTCTGTAAAGCTTGACTGCCTTTACTCGGATACCGAGGCTGCAAAGGAGCGCTTTAAAAGGCTTAAATCGGAATTTGAAGGTCATTTCGGCAAATCTCCCGAGCTGCTTTTTTCGGCTCCCGGCCGAACCGAAATCGGCGGAAATCACACAGACCACGAAAACGGTCTCGTGCTTTGCGGCAGCGTCGATCTCGACATGACGGCATACGTTTCGCAAAACGGCGGAAAAACCGTTCGGCTTTATTCCGAGCAGTTTGAGCCGGTCATTATCGACCTTGGCGACCTTTCAAAAAAGAAATCGGAAATCGGCCGTTCCGAAAGCCTTGTAAGGGGCGTGGCCCATTGCCTTAAGGAGCGCGGGTTTGACATTTTCGGTTTCGACGGCATGATGACGTCAAACATTCCCGCGGGAATGGGGCTTTCCTCCTCCGCCGCCTTTGAAATTCTCATCGGCAACATCTTCAATGTTCTTTTCTGCGGCGGCGCTCTTTCGCCTGTTGAGCTTGCAAAAATAGGACAATTTGCCGAAAAAGAATATTTTGGCAAACCCTGCGGCCTTATGGATCAGATAGGCTGTTCGGTGGGCGGATGCGTTTTTGTCGACTTTGAAAATCCGAACGAGCCCAAGCTTGAAAGCTTCGCTCCCGACTTTGACTCGGCCGGAATAGTCCCCTGCATTATAAAAACCCATGCGGGACACGGCGATCTGACCGATGAATATGCGGCGATCACCGAGGAGCTTTGCGAAATTTCCGCCTACTTTTCCTCCGACAGACTCCGCGGCGTTTCCAAAGAGGATTTTTACAAGTCAATTTCGGTCTTAAGAAAAAAATTCGGCGACCGCGCCGTTCTTCGGGCGATGCATATTTTTGACGAAAACAAGCGCGTCAAGGAGGAGTTCGACGCAATAAAGCGCAAGGATTTTGAAAGCTTTTTGAGTCTTGCAAACAGCTCCGGACTTTCATCTCAAACCCTTCTTCAAAACGTCCATTCCGAAAAGAACCCCAAAAATCAGGCGGCGACATTCACAATAGCGCTGTGCAAGAGACTTCTCGGCCAAAGCGGTGCCGTGCGAATACACGGAGGCGGCTTCGGCGGGACGGTTCAGGCGTTTGTGCCGCATTCGGATTTTGACCTTTTCCGCAGCGAAATCGACCGCGTTCTCGGCGAGAATTCCTGCAGAAAAATTTCCGTAAGATCTGTCGGCGGCTGCACCGTGGAGCTTTAACACAATAAACGAACTCCCGCAGGGATTTGCTTTGGTCCCTGCGGGTGTATTTTTTATTCGTTATCGAATTTGTCGATTTTGTTTACCGACCGCTGGAGAATAAGCAGCGCGTCGGTTACGGTCAGCGTTCCGCTTACATTAACGTCGCAGGAAAGGCAAAGAGCCGGTTCAAGCACAATCTTGCCCACCGAGTGCTGAAGCACAAGCAGCGCATCTGTCACGTCGACGGTTCCGTTTCTGTCGGCGTCGCCGGGAGCGAAATATCCCTTGGAAAGACGGCAGTTTGAAAATGTCACGTCGCAGTTGGCCGCGCCCACTGAAAGGGTCTGAACATAGTTTCCGTCAAAGCTCTGCTTGAGCTTTCCGTCCACATACAATTCGCAATGATTTCCTTTCACCTTTATGTCGACATGAAGCTTTTTGTTTTGCTCCGACCAGGCAAACCCGTCGTTTACAATTTCGGGTTCCCTTCCGACGGTTTCGGGAGTAAGTCCGATTTGCCCGGTATAGGCAAAATAGCCTTCGCTTTGACCGCCCTTGTCCCAAAGGAGAAAACGGCTCGACCAATAATCGTTGAAGGTGAAGAATATAAAGCTGTTGCCCTCAAAATTTCGGTTAACGGTCACGTCTGCCGAATATGTGTATTCTCCCACCGAGTCGGGGATAACAAGCCCCTGTTCGCTTTGAGAACAAAATGAATATTCGGTATCGTCGACGGTAGCGACAACATTGCTTATGCAGGCAACGAAATTTGCGTCATAGGCTTCAAAGGCCTGTATGCAAAGTTTCTTCACCGATGTGATGTCAAACTCGTCGGCTCCGATGTTTTTATAGCCCTCAATCGGAATTTTAACATGGTTCCACGAATAGCTTTCAAGAGGCTCGGACAGCGACGAGTCGTCAAGCTGAGCCGACATATTTCCGAAAGCGTCGCCGCCGCTTTTAAGCTGTGCGTTGTTAAAGTCCAAGGAGGAGAGACAAATTCTCCTAAGCTTGGACTCGCTGAACATATCTCCGTTTGAAAGCCAAATGTCAAACTCGATATATTTAACCTTTGAAAAATCCACACCTCTTGAATCGACCGGCTCAAGGGAAAGATACATGGAAAGTCCGTTGTTACCGTTGCTGTAAAAATCAACATAATCGCTGCTTTGGGTGGTCGAGCTGTAATTTTGGTTTTGTGCAAGAGTCGCACCGGCATATCCGACATTCCATGAGCGCAAATCGGTGCAGTCGGAAAGGGTGACCGATTGGTTCACGGCTTTGGATTTTCCAAGCTCGGAAAGCTCGGTACGGCGGACAACAGCGGCATTATAAGGATAATTCACACTTGAAAACTCAAGGAAATAGTTCCCCGAGACCTCAATGCTGTTCCAAACCGAATAGCATCCGTCGGGCGTGTAAAATGGCTTTGTGGCCTCTTCAAATGTGTTTGCGTTTATTCTTGACGTGCGGGTAAGGGGTTCCTTACTTATCATCGTCATCATATACGAAACACCGTCCCCTGTTGCGGTGGCGTCGTTGTCGGTTTGGAAGGAGACGGCCATACGTCCGTCGGGCAAAGTCTTTATATATGGCGCTCCTGCCTTCTTTCCCTTTTTCTCGGGGATATAAAGATTATATCTGAATGTCCAATCGTAACCGTTTGCAGAGGTGTAAAGCTGAATAACAAAGGGGTGACCCGAAACATTCGTGGCCTCGATGACCATTGCATAACCCGAGCCGTCGGAAAATTTGTCGATAACGGCCATGCCGTCACGGGATTTGTGCTCGGTGCCGTTGAGAGCCACACGAAGATCGCCCCATGTTCCGGAAGTCTTGTCATAGGTCATCATTTCAATATTCTGAGCCGCCATGGACTGGACGCTCTTTCCGATACGGTCGGAGGCGAAATAGACCACAAGCTTTCCGTCAAGCTCCATAAAATAAGGCTCGTAAATTCCTCCGCAGTCGGAAGAGCTTTGAGCGGGGGTTGTGGCGGTATCGATAACCGAATGCCTGCTCCAGGTCAGTCCGTCATCGGTGCTCTTGCTGACATACAGCGCCGAAGTATATTCGCCGCCATTTAGTGCGTTTGCTCGGTATCCGCACAAAAGCAATCCGTCATATTCTATAAAAGCCGCATTGGCGCAGTCAAGCCCTTCAACCTCACCCACCGTCACGGGAGTTTTGGTCCACGTTTTTCCGTTATCGGTGCTGCGTGTCAGCTTTATTTTGGACCTGCCTCCGTCGTCATTTGTGTCAAAGGCGCAAAGCACCGTTCCCTTACTTGTGGTAAACATACGGGGATAACATGCCACGCCGCTTGCGGGATGATATACGTCAAAAATACCGTTTTCGCTGTCGGTTTCGGCAGAAGCCTCGTAAGGAACATACATTCCCGTAACAACAAGACACAAAGCCATAAACCAAAGTGCGGATTTTTTTGCAAAACGTTTAAATGCCATAGAAACACTCCTCTAAGCTCCAGTATACCATATATTCCGCCCTCCCGCAACACAAAAGGCATCAAAAAGGCGAACCTTCAAAAAGAAGATCCGCCTTTGAATTACAGCGCAAACTGGAACACACAAAACGCCGCATAGAGAGCAAGAAGAACTATTCCCTGGGTTCTCGAAAGCTTGCCTTTTGCAAGCGCGGGGACGGTCAAAATAAGCATAACCGCGAGCATCAGAGGAGTATCGACAACAAGCGACGCATTCATTCCGCCGACGGTTTTTCCCGAAGGGAGTGAAAAGGGCGAAAGGGTTATGGAAAGACCGCTTACAAGAACAAGATTAAAGAGATTGGCTCCGATTATATTACCGAGAGAAAGTGCCCCGTGGCCCTTCGCAAGGGCCGTAATGGCGGTAACAAGCTCGGGAAGGGATGTTCCGAGAGCCACAAACGTCAGCGCAATAACCGATTCGGGCACACCGAAATGCTGAGCGATAAGGGTTCCCTTGTTTACAAGAAGATTTGCACCCACCGCAATGAGAGCCGCACCCACGACAAGAAGAATTATATTTTTCAAGGCGGGGGTCTGTTCATCCTCTTCAAGCTGTTTTTCGGTTTCCTCTTTTGCCGAAAGCTTTGAGTCGTCAAGAGCTCTTTTGACGGTCACGACCATATATACGGCAAAGAGCAGCAGCAACACCACACCGGAAATTCTTCCGTAATACCCTCCCGTATAGGCTATGGCAAGATAAAATGCGGCGGCAATAAAGAAAAATATAACGGGAATTCTTAAGGACGCCTTGTCGACTTTTGACGGTCTGATGGCTATTGTCAGGGCGGCAATGAGAGCGGTGTTGCATATTATCGAGCCGATCGCGTTCCCGTATGCTATTTCACTATGACCCGACACAGCCGAAGTGGCCGACACCATGACCTCGGGCAGGGTCGTTCCGATGGACACAACCGTTGCACCGATGAGAATTTCGGGAAGATGAAACCTTTTGGCAATGCCGGTGGCACCGTCCACAAACCAGTCTCCGCCTTTAATGAGAAGCACAAGTCCGACGGCAAAAAGTGCATAATTCAACCACATATAAATTCTCCTTATAAAATATTGCTTAAGAATATCTCTATTCCGATAGCTATAAGTATTATTCCTCCGACAATCGTGGCTTTATCCGCAAGCTTCATACCCGCCTTTTTACCGATACAAAGGCCTCCGGTACATAGCACGAAGGTAACGGCTGCGATAAGCAGCGACGCCGTCAGAGCGGTTATAAAATTATATTCGGCAAAAGCGAAACCCACCGACAGCGCGTCTATCGAAGTCGCCACGCCCTGAACAAAAAGCACGGCGGGAGTAAGCTTTTTTACCGTTTCGGCTTCCAGCTCTTTTTTTATTCCCTCAATAAGCATTTTTCCGCCTATATAACATAGCAGCACCAGCGCTATCCACGGCACGAATTTTTCAAAGCTTTTAAACTTCTCCACCACGGTGTGAACGCACAGCCAGCCCGTAAGCGGCATAAGTGCCTGGAAAAAAGCATATGTTCCCGAAACGGCAAGCATTTTTCCCTTTGCCATTTTTGGCTCGTTAAGACCGTTGGCCAGCGACACCGAAAAGGCGTCCATGGAAAGTCCCACACCGAGAAGAAGGCTGTTCAACACAAAAAGAAAATCCAAAAAAACTCCTCCAAACAAAAAATCCGAGTATGAAAAGCCATACTCGGATAAAAATCGAATATTCACCCATGTATAGCGCAAGGTTACACATGAGTCTCGCAAATTAAAGCAAGCCAGACCTTTCGGCCGAGAATGTTGACTTGCTGCGGAAAACCGCTTGCTACTCCCTCAAGGAATAAAGTGATGATAGCATAAATAACACCGATTGTCAATATAAAAAATTTATTTTATGCTTTAAAATCGATATATCGGCTGTTTTTTTGCCGATATATCGCTCTCCGTCAAGAGACCATTCGGCGGGATTTTTAAATTCAAATCGAGCCCTCGAGGTTCTTAAAAACAAAATATACCTCGGGTCATATTTATATGTCAGCAAACAGTTTATTATGCCCTGAAGCTCAAGAATGTTCTTTGGCTCCTTTATCAAAATGACCTCAAAAAGACCGTCCGAAAAATTTATATCCGGATCCTTCAATCGGACAATTCCGCCCATAGAGGTGGAATTTGCCACGGCGCCGAAAAGGAAATTTCCCGAAATCTTTTCCCCGTCAAACTCCGCCTTAAGGGCAATCGGCTTTATGCTTTTTAAAGCCTTTGTTCCCTCAAGGACATATGCAAGATGACCCAAAGCGTTTTTAAGCGACTGAGATGTCATATAGGAAGTCTCGGAAAAAGCTCCGAAGGAGGATACATAGACAAACCGCCTGTCGCCGTCGATTTGTCCCACGTCATGGGGGTGCGCTTTACCCGTGAGAATTCTCTCGGCCGCCGCCTCGGGATTTGACGGCAGGCTCAGCCCGGCGGCAAAATCATTGGTGCTTCCCGCGGGGATATATCCGAGAGGAATGTCGATTTCGGCCTTTATAATACCGTTTACGACGTTGTTAAGGGTTCCGTCTCCGCCGCAGCAAACGACCAAATCGCTTTTTTTGCAATGCTCGGCAACATAGTCCTCGACGGCAACGGATTTTTGGGTTATATAAACCTCGGTGCAATAGCCGTTCTGATTGAATTTTCCTATCACATCGGCAAGAGCCGGCTTTATTTTTTTCTGACCCGCAACCGGATTTATGACCATAAAAGCCTTTTTCACTCCTGCGCCTCCCTTTTTGAAAAGATACAGCCGCAATAATCCTGTCGGTAAAGATTATATTCCTTTGAAAGAATTATCGATCGCTTATATCCTTCTCTTTTTTTGAAATCCGACGGAAGATAACCCTCATATTCCGAGCCGATTTTATTTATGAGCAGAGCGTTTTTGTGAGGGCTGACCGTCAGCGTGGTGGCAAAAAAATCAAAATTACCCTTTTTCGCCTGCGCCGCGGTCTCGCAAAGTCTCATTTCAAAGCACTTTTGACACCGTTTACCGCCTTCCCTTTCTCCTTCAAGCCCCTTGACCGCAAGGAAGAATTTGTCGGGATCGTACCTGCCTTCGGCAAACTTCACCGGGTGGGTATATTTCGCGGTATCAAGCAGCTGCTTTTGGGTGTCAAGACGCTTTTTATATTCCTCGGCGGGCTGAATGTTGGGATTATAAAAAAACAGAGTTATGTCAAAATATTCGGAAAGATACTCAAGAACATAGGAGGAACACGGGCCGCAGCAGCTGTGAAGAAGCAAAGTGGGAACCCTGTCCCCCAGCCCCGCGATAAGCGCGTCCATATTTTTTTGAGCCGTCAGATCCTTCATAACAATTCCTCAATAAACATTTCTGTTTTGACGGTAGTCCCGCCATACATTTTCAAAAAAACCGCCGCCTTCGGGCAGAGGTCTCACCTCGCGCTCAACTGTTTTGCAGCAAAGCTTTTGTTCATCGAAAGAAGTTTCCTGAACCAAGGGATGCTCGTTTTTGTCGGGAGATGAAAATCTGAAATCCTCCTCAAGCCCTTTGGGGAGAAGACCGTTTTTGTCAAGGCATATGTAAGAGCCACGCGACTTTCCGCCCTTGTCGGCATAATATTTCATATCGCAAAGATATGTAAACTGAGAAACAAGGGTATCCCTCAGACGGAAAACGTCAAACAGGCCTTTCTTTGACTCGGTCCCGACTGCGGCGGCAAAATTTTTAATTTTTTGCTCGGTTTCAAAAATCGCCTCGGCAATTTTGTCACCGCTTCTTATGGCGCCGCCCTTTTCACTCATGAGCCTGCGCGCTTTGTCTGTCATTTCATCGGCATTGTTCTCGTTTTTAAGGGCTGCAAAGGCAAGCTTAAGCTCGCTTTCAAGAACGCCTTCGGCCAGCTTTTCAAAGCCCTCCTCCGACGGCTGTCCCCTTCTCCTCTCGGAAATATACTGCGCCGCGCGCAGCGAACCGACCTGACCCGCATTAAGAGCGCTGCCGCCCGGACGGTAGACGCCGTGGGTTCCCGCGACCTCTCCCGCCGCAAAAAGCCCCGAAACGTTCGTCTGCCACCACATATCCACCGCAAGACCGCCGTTGTTGTGCTGGGCGCAAAGGGCTATTTCAAGCATTTCCTTTGTGATGTCCACGCCCTTTTCGCGGTAGAGCTCAATGGCGGGAGCGTTCATGTGGGAAAGGCGCTCAATGGGGGTGCCGAAATCGGCCTGAGCCTTTTTAAGATAATCGGCGGCGGCATCGTCAAGCCTGTTAAAATCTATATTTTCAAGACCGAAAGGATTGCTTCTGAAATCAAGGTATACCCTGCGCCCGAGAAGCACCCTTTCACGATAAACGAGAAGGTCGATAACCGACGAGCCGCTTTCGGCCTTGCGGCAGTCGAAGGGCCACTGATAGCCCTTGAGAAAAACCATGGAAAGAGCCTTGTATTCATCGTCGAAAAAATCGCGCAAAAATTCCCTTTCGGTTCCGTTTTCGTCCACCGAAACAAAGCGGGGAAGCACCTGCATATAGGTTCCCGAAACGTTCCAGCGGGGAGCGACCGATGCAAGTCCGTATTGCCACTCGGTGAGATTTTTTCCCTTGACGCCCGCTCTGAATGCGGTGCCGCTTGAGCCTGTGTGACACTCGGGGAAAACGCTGTCGGCATACATTCCGGCAGGTCCTCCGGTTGCAAAAATCACATTTTTACAGTTGAAAAGGGTGAAAAGATTTTTGTCATTTTGCCCGTTTAAAACGCAAAGACCTCTGACCTCGTTCTTTTCCCTGTCGGTTATTATCGAGGTCACAAGACTTTTGTCGTATATTTTAATTTTGAGCTCCTCAGCCTTTTTTTCAAGAGCCTCGGTCATTTGCTTGGAGGTGAGCGGACCCACCGAGGTTGCCCTCGAATAGGGGTCGTGGTCGGTTTTATATCCCACATATTCGCCGAAACGGTTGGTGGGAAACTCCACGCCGAGCTCACAAAGATTCATAAAGCACCTGACCGACAAAGCCGCTTCGCAAAGGGCGTTGTCGCCGTCGGTAAGCATACCTGCGAAAAGATCCCGTGCCATTGCGGCGGGGCTGTCGGCGTCACCGCCCGCAAGGCTCATTTTATAATAGGTCTGCTTGTCGGAGCCGGTGTTTCTCGACGTTCCGCGGTTTATTCCCTCGGTGATTACGGCAACGTCGTCAATTCCCATTTGCTTTAAGCGGATCGCGGCGTTAAAGCCCGCCGCGCCGCTTCCCACCACAGCGGTGTTAAGCTTTATTATTTCAATTTCTTTATCCTGTACCTTCAAGGTCATTCCCCTTTTTAAAGTCTCTGAATGTGGAAACCGCCGTCCACATCTATGGACTGACCGGTAACATATTTAAGCTGTCCCGAGCAAAGCACATAAACCGCGTCGGCAATGTCCTCGGGCTTTCCCCAGCGCTTTATGGGAAGGAGTCCCCCGCCGATAAGATTATCGTATTTTTCCTTTACGGTTGCCGTCATGCCGGTCATGATTATACCGGGGCGAATCTCGTTTACGAGGATTCCCTCATCTGCGAGACGGTCGGCAAAAAGCTTTGTCACCATGGACACTCCCGCCTTTGAAATGCAATACTCTCCGCGGCTTGTGGATGAGGTATATGCCGACATGGAGGAAATGTTGACGATATATCCCTTTATTCCGTCCTCGCGGGGATTTTTAAGCATTTCCTTGGCAACGGCCTGGCTTAAAAACATGGTTCCCTTGGTGTTTATGTCCATAACGCGGTCATAGCTTTCCTCGGTCATTTCGAGAATATCGTTTCTGACCTTAGGTGCCACACCCGCAACGTTGACGAGAATATCTATTTTTCCGAGGAAGGCAAGAGCCTCGGTAACGAGAGCTTTGCGGTCTCCGCCGTCGGCGAGATTTCCCGAAAAATACTTAAAGCAGCCGCCGAAATCCATAAATATTTCTCTCACGTCGGCCTCGCTGCATATGTCCATTCCGAGCACCTTAATTCCGGCGCCCGTCAGTTTTTTAACGGTTGCAAATCCGATTCCTCCGGCACAGCCGGTCACTATTGCTGTTTTCATTTCTTCACCTTATTTACAATATTTTTTATATATGGGCATGTAGGTTTCGCCGTCTCTGACAATACAGCCGGGGGTTCCTCCCGCCCGCATTATCTCGGTGCATTTGCTGCATGCGATACATATCTTTTTGGGGTCAAATCTGCCGTTTACGATGTCCTTCGCAAAGTCGGGATATGCAAAAATCATACGTCCGAATCCCGCAAGGGAAAATCCGCCCTCCTCGATAAACGCGGCGGCAACACCCGGGGCGGCGGCGCCGAGGAAGGAAAGTCCCGAACATATAAGCGAAACGTCGGGATTTGCCTTTCCGAGCTTTGCCGTACCCTTTAACATTCTGGCAACTCCGCACAAAGGATGCTCGGGGGGCTCATATCCGCCCGCCGCATAGGGGCGATTGACATGAGGATTGAAATAAGGATTTCCCATGGTTATGTCAAGAAGCTTTACGCCGAGTTCGGCAAGCTCCTTAATAAGCCTGTCGGCCTCGGAAAGATCGGGAGTTATACCCTCTCCCTCCTTGACTCCGAATCCGTAGGGATAAGGAAATCCGTCGTATACGTTCATGCGGGACGTTACCGTAAAGCCGTCTCCGCAAAGGGAAATCGAATCCCTGACGCTTTCTCTGAGAAGTCTTGTGCGGTTTTCAAAGCTCCCGCCGTAGCGGCCCTCTCTCGTGAAGGCAGACAAAAGCTCGCTGTTCAAATATCTGTGGCAGCACTTTATATCCACCCCGTCAAAGCCCGCCTCTTTTGCAAGACCCGCGGCGTGAACAAGGCTTTCATGTACCCTGTCAAGACCCTCGTCGGTTATGATTCTCGATTTGTCGATTGGATTGTCTTTTTCAAAAATCGGATTGTTGTAGGCGATTATGGGAGCGGGTTTTCCCTCCGGCTTTGAATATCTGCCCGAATGGGTCGCCTGCATAATAACGGCGGGTTCATAGCCGTTTTCCTTCATTCCCCACCGCTTTATATTTTCAACGATTTTCTTAAAATCGTCAAGATTTTTTTTGTTAATGTAAAGCTGACGGGGATTTGCCCGTCCCTCGTTGCAAACAGCTGTGGCCTCAAACCAAATAAGCCCCGCGCCGCCCTTTGAAAGCCGCTCGTATCTTCTGACCGTCAGCTCGTCGGGACGTCCGTCAGACGTTCCGTCACAACCTTCCATGGCCTGACATACAAGTCGGTTGGAAAGCTCGAGATTTCCGATTTTCACCTTTTGGCAAAGCACCGAATTATCATCGCTTATGGGCAAATCGGTTTTAAGCTCGGCATTTTGTTCTTTAAATTGTTCAACCGAAGAATATACCTTTGATTTCATATTATCCCCCGAAAATAAGTCTGGTTAAGTTTGTAATATTTTGACCTGTCGACGCCCGACAGCTGCTCGGCAGTCACGCGAAAGGCCCAGTTTCCCGAAGCAATGCCCGGGTGGTTAAGCCTTGTGTCGCTTCCGAAACCCAAAACATCCTGTATGGGCAGCATCAAAAGCCCCGCCGACGAGGCGAAAAGCGTGCGAATAATGTCGTCGCAGCCCCGTCCCCAATCGTCGCCCTTAAAGCCGCAGTATTCAAGCATTTTTTGTCTTGTGCCGCCGTCAAGCTCCCACAAATAACCCAGCAGGGTGTTGTTGTCATGGGTACCGGAATAGGCGACACAGTTTTTTTCAAAATTGTGGGGCAAATGAGGATTATCGCCCCCGAGAAAGGCAAACTGAAAAACTCTCATGCCGGGAAAACCGCTGTAATCAACAAGTTCCTTTACCTCTGGCGTAATGTCTCCGAGATCCTCGGCGATTATAAGCTTTTCTCCCGAAACTGATTTGATTGCGTCGATAAGCTTTTTGCCCGGGCCCTTGACCCATTTTCCCTCTCTTGCCGTTTTTGCGTCGGACGGAACCGAGAAAAAGCTCTCAAAGCCTCTGAAATGGTCGATTCTGACAACGTCATACAGTCTAAAGCACCAGGAGATTCGTGTTACCCACCAGTCATAGCCGGTATTTCTGTGATGATCCCAGCGATACAGCGGATTGCCCCAGAGCTGTCCCGTCGCGCTGAAATAGTCAGGCGGTACGCCCGCAACCGTATGGGCCGTGCCATCCGCGTTGAGGTCGAAGAGCTGCTGGTTCGCCCAGACATCGGCGCTGTCCTGCGCGAGAAAGATCGGCATGTCGCCCATGATGCGGATGCCCTTCTCCTTCGCGTAGTCGTGCAGGCGCTGCCACTGGCGGTGGAAAAGGTACTGCATGAACTTCTGCAGCGCGATGTCCTCAGCCAGGCGCTTTTTGAGCGAGGCGAGAGCGGCAGGCTCGCGCTTCTTGATGTTCTCCGGCCAGTCCATCCAGCCCTTGT